>CAZSBW010000408.1:0-3270 GCA_964604815.1 uncultured Salinivenus sp.
AGTGAAGCCGGAGATGTTGGTGCCGCTCCGGCTGTAGTAGCCCTGCGGCAGGAGGCCGCTCACGCTCACGTCGATCCCGGCCAGCAGCACGGCCTCCTGGATGAGGCGCTCGCGGAGCAGGTACGGCTCGGTCGTTTCCAACGAGGGCTCGGTGAACTGGACGCGGAGGGTGGCGCGTTGCTCGCGGACGCGGGCCACCGTGCGCCGGACCGACGCGGAGGCGAGGGCCGTCTGTTCGAAGTGGCGCAGGAGCGAGTCGGCCCGCTGGATGGGATTGCCGGGGGGGAAGCCGAGGCGCACAAAGACCTCCGGATCGGCCTCGTAGTTCCACTGCTCCCCGAAGGTCGTCTGCTGGATGAAGGGACGCACGACACCCCCGAGGGCCGGGTCGAGCCAGTCGCGGGCGGACTGGACCGGTTCGGTCCCGAGCGTCGCGTCGTAGACGCCCGCGAGACGCTGGACCGGTACCGACTGGGCGGTGTCGTCCGCGAGTTCGAGAGAGGAGGGCAGTAGCCACAGGGGCACGCCCACGAGTAGCAGGAGGGCACAAAGCGTCGTCTTTGGGGCCCACGTGCCGAGGCGATAGGGCATTTGAATGACGCGACGGAGCCACCGGGGCAGCCGATGACTCCGACGGGTTCTAGGCAGCCACTGCCCCAGTACTGGCACCAGCACGACGGCACTCAGGAGCGAGGCCGCCAGCGTGAGGGCCGTCAGCACGCCGAACGGAAGAAACAGCGCCCGCAGATCCCCGCTCAGGTACACGAGCGGCAGCATCACGGCAATCGTCGTAATCGTGCCGCCCACCAGCGGCAGGGCTACGGCCCGCACGGCGTCCGGGGCTCGTCTGCGCAACGGCACGCCGGGGCGCCGTTCGCCCGAAAGGATCAGTTGCTCGGTCACGATCACGCTGTTGTCCACCAGCAGGCCGAAAACGAGCACGAGGCCGGCCAGCGTAATGAGGTTGAGCGTGAGGCCGAGCGGCTCCATAAGGGCCAGCGCTACGGCCAGGGCGACCGCCACGCTAAACAACACCACGCCCACCGCCCGCACGCTCCGCAGCATGAGGAGCATCACGAGGACGACCAGCAGAAGCCCAATCCCGCCCTGCCACCGCAGCTCGCGCAGCTGTGCCCGCACGTCTTCGCTCCGGTCGGTCGCGACCTCCAGGCGGGCATCGGCGGGCAGCGTGGTCTCCAGTTCGGCCAGTCGGGTGCGCACCCGGTCGGCCGTCTCCACCATGTGGCTGCCCGGCGCGCGGTCGAGCGTGAGGGTGACGACGGACTGCCCGTCGATCCGGGTGATGGAGCGACGCGGGGCCGGGGCGGTTTCGACGGTCGCCACGTCTCGCAACCGCACGGGCGGCCCCTCGCGTCCTGGGGCGCTCACGATGAGATCGCGGAGGGCATCGACGCGGTCGGCGGCGGGGGTGAGAAGCAAGGGAGCTTGTCCTTTTGCCCGCAGGCGACCGTAGACGGCATTGGTGGTTGCGTCTCGGAGCGACCGGCGGGCGGCAGGCGCGTCGATGTTCTGCGTTGCGAGACGGTCCGGGTCGAGCGTCACGAGCAGTTCGCGGGTGGTGCCCCCTTGCACCCGCACGTTGGCCACGCCCGAGAGGGTGCTGAGGCGGGGCGCCACCTGCTCGTCGGCCCGGCGGCGCAGGACCGAGGGCGTCTGCGGCCCCACCAGCTGCACGGTCATAAAGCCCTGCTCCTCGCGCAGCTCCTCGGGCACGCGCTTCGTGAGGCGCGGCGACACGCGGTCCGGAAGGTCCTCTTCCACCAGGGCCAGCCGCTCGCTGAGACGGGCCGTGTAGGTGCCGAGGTCGGTGCCCTCCGCTACCTGGGCGGTGACGGTCGACCGCCCCTCCTGCGAGAGACTTTCGAGGCCGGCGGTGCCCTCCACGTCCTGCAGGGCCCGCTCAATGGGCGCCGTCACGCGACGCTCCACCGCGCGGGGCGAACTCCCGGGCCAGGTCGCCGTCACGCGCACCTCCGGCAGCTCCACGGAGGGCGCCCACTCCAGGGGCACCTGCGTGGCCATCCACGCCCCGCCTAGCAGGAGGGCCACGGCCCACGCGAGAATGGGGACGGGCTGGGCGATCCAGCGTTGCAGCCAATTCGATGGGGGCACGGGCTGCTTCGTGTCAATGAATAGAGAAACGAAAGGACGGGAGCATCCTGAACGCAGGAACTGAATCGTGATCCGTGATGCATGAGGACGATCTCGCCGATGATCCTGAATGGATTGTCACTCATCACGCATCACTCGTCATGCATTACGAGTCAATCCGATACCGCACCACAGCCGGCGCGCCCATTTCTGTGGTGGTGGTTCCGTAGAGCCGTTTGCCCCGGACAACTTGCGGCGCAACCGCTTCGGGAAGTCGGGTGGCCTGAATGGTGTTCGTCTCGGGGTTGAGCACCCACCAGGGGACCGTGTCCGGATCCGGCATTTCGGTCGGCCGCCGCACCCAGAGCCGCCCGTCGTCGGCGACGACCAGATTGGTGAATGCCGGCTTCGTCTCCGGCATCGTCGAGGCGATCATCGAGCGAAGCCCGGTTGCCACGTCGTTCAAGGCCGAGTCGCGGGCCGCCTCCGTGACGGGCACTGGCTCGGTCGGGATGGAGGCGACCACCTTTGAGTCGCCGGTCGGCGTGCGCGCTCGGATGTGGAGGCTGTCGGTCCACCCGTAGTAGAGGCGAGCGTCCGGGCCCATCATAGACTCCGTGGTCCGATCGAAGGGGATCACGTCGAACTGAGGTTGGCCATCGCTATTGGTGAAGGCGATCCGTGACGAGCGCTCCTGCAGCAGGGTGTCGCCCGGTGTGCCGGACGCCCCAATCCGTCGCCACACTGTCGTGGGGAGGCGCAATATCCCCTCTTCGATGTCCGTCATGGTAACGCCGAACGCCGCCACGATGCCGTTTGCAAGAACATGCACGGTGCTCGTTCGTCCCTCGTCCCGGGGAATCGTGAGGGTGCGGGCACGTTCGTAGGGCGAACCCGGCCCGAATACGGTGATCCGGGACTGCCCAAAGTCGTACGCGTAGAGGGAGTCCCCCCGGGCCACCTGCACGCTCGCGAGGTTTTGAAACTCGCCGGGTCCTTCCCCCGGTCGTCCGAGCGTGTCGATGAGGGCGCCATCTGGGGCAAGGACCTTAATGTGGTTGGCCTGTCCGTCGGCCACGACCATGCGCCCGTCGCTGGTGACGTCGAGGTCGCGGGTCGAGCCGAAGTAGAAGGCCTCCGTCTCGCTCACCTCAAGGT
>CAZSBW010000409.1:0-3258 GCA_964604815.1 uncultured Salinivenus sp.
AATCCACGACTCAGCTCGTCGCCGTCTACGGCGTTACTGTGCTCCTCCTCATTCTGGCACTGTATGGGACGGTTGTCCTTTTGCTGGAATACGGTGTGGGGCCGACGATCTTCGAGTCCGGCTCTGCCGTGGAGGCGGCCCGGGCGGCCCACGAAGGGGACTCGATCCGATGGGTCCGCCCCTGGATACTGCTCGGCGTCTCGGTGGCAACGCTCGCCTTCATCGGCGGGGCCCGAACCCTCAAACTGCGGGAGCTGCGCGGCGGCGGGCACGTCGTAGCCCAACGCCTGCACGGGACCAAGCTCAATCCGGGACAGGCAATGGGGGCGAATCGGCGGCTCCTGAATGTCGTGGAGGAGATGGCCGTTGCGGCGGGCATTCCCGCTTTGCCCGTGTACGTGCTTCCGGGACGAGGGATAAACGCGTTCTCGGCCGGATTCACCCCAGACGACGCCGTCCTCGGCGTCACGCAGGGCGCCATCGACCAACTTGACAGAAACGAGCTGCAGGGCGTCGTCGCCCACGAACTGAGCCACGTATTGAACGGAGACATGCGTCTGAAACTCCGTCTCATGGGATGGACCCACGGGATCTATCTCATCGGCCACGCGGGAAAACGGCTCTCTTCGGGAATGCTGTTTCCTCTCCGGGCTGCATGGAATATTACGAAATCGTACTTTGGGCATGTCTATAAGATGGGGAGCAAAGTCAAGGACAACGTAGGATGGGTTGTTTTTGTCATTCTCCTGTATGTTTTTGGCGGCGTCATCTTACTTCCCCTTTTTTTCGTCCTCATACATATGCTCCCCCTGTTGCTTCCCGTACTGGGGACAGTCGTAGGCCGAATGGTGGTGGTCCTCGCGAGCGCCGTGGCCCTATTGGGAGGAATCGGGCATCTCGGGGCTCTCGCCATCAAAGCTCGGATCTCGCGGGAGCGAGAGTTTCTGGCCGATGCGTCGGCGATCCAGTTCACTCGGAATCCTGCAGGCCTCGGCGGGGCCCTGCTCAAGCTTCGGGACTGCGACTCTTCGGGCCGGGTGTCCTCTGCCGGGGTGGCGAATGCGCGTCACCTCTTTTTCGGAAACACGGCGGGACGCGCTGAGGCCGTCCCCCACTGGTTTTCGTCTGTGCTTGCATGGGTGCCGGGAGCTGGGGAGTGGTTTTCGGCCCACCCACCCACTGTCGAGCGTATACGACGGATCGACCCGTCACTCCTGGAAGATCCTCCTTCCCAGTCGTCCCCTTCTGACTCTGAACCGTCGGGCGGGAAGTCGGCGGACGACTCTGGATCCGGGCTCCCCCCCAAGACCCTGATCGAGCGGGCCGGCACCCTCTCGCCCGAGATGCTGGCGCAGGCCCGCGCCCTCCACGAGTCGATTCCGACCGACCTGCTGGACGCGGCCCACGAGCCGCTCGGGGCTGTGGCGCTTTCGTACGCCCTGGTGCTGGACGACGACGCGTCGATGCGGTCACAGCAGCTCGATCTGTTGTGGGAGCAGGAGGCGCCGCCCGTCTTCGACGAGACGAAGCGTCTTTACGACGCGGTCGCGCGCTTGGACCGGTCGCTGCATCTGCCGCTCGTGGAGGTGGCCGCGCCCTCCCTCCGCGAGCTGTCGGCAGACCAGCAGGATCGGCTGCGCGAGACGATCCGGGTGCTGGCGGAAGCCGACGACCGGCTCACGATCTTCGAGTTTGCCCTCCAGACGATCGTCCGTCACTACCTCGATTCTCTCGACCGGCCCGACGAACCCTCTATCTCTGTGAGAACGCCGGGCGTGTGGGACGACATTGCCGCGCTGCTCTCCGGGCTGGCCCGAGCCGGCCACGAGACGGAGTCCGAGGCACAGGCCGCCTTTGCGGAAGCATACGATCCCTTGGCAGACGAGCACGGGATCGGCTCGGCGGCCCTCGCGTCCCCGCCTCCCGACGCCCTCGGATCGGCCCTCGACCGGTTGGCCCGCACGCCCCTCTCCTTCCGACGAGAGATCCTCCAGGCCTGTGTGCGCTGTGCGATGGCCGACACTGTCGTGGAGCCGTCGGAGGAGGCGCTCCTGCGGGCGGTGGCCGTGGCGCTGGGGGTGCCGCTGTCCGTTTCGGGGGCACAACAATCCGATCCCCACGCCCCGTGGAGCGAGTCCTCGGACACGACTTGACCGGAGAGTCGTCCCTTCTGTCCGCCCCTCGATCACAAACCGGTCTGTCTCCACAATTTCCCGGTCGACACAACAGTTGCCACTCAATGAATCTGCTCCCCAACCATGTGCTCTTCCACAATGATGGCGTGTCTCTTTCTCCGTACTCGAATCCCTGCCGTATTTCTGCCGGTTCTGCTCCTCCTATCGGTCCAGGCCGTCCCTGCCCAGCCGTGGGCCGTCCACGAGGCTCTGACCGGTGAGCAGTACCAGGAGACGGCCGCTCGCATGGTTGAGGACGGCTACCGCCTCGTTGACCTCGGCGCCCACGCCGCCAACGACACCGTGCAATTCACGACCGTGTGGGACGCGACCGCCGGGCCGGACTGGACGGTGAGCCGAGGACTCGCCCCAAGCGAGTACGCGTCCACGCAGGAGGAGATGGCAGCCAAGGGCTTCGGCCCCGCCAGCATCAGCGCGTACGTCGTCGACGGCCGGGTGCGGCTGGCCGTTCGGTGGGAGAAGGACATCGAGTCCGACCGGACCGTGCAACATGGCCTGTCGCCCGATCGGTACGCGGTTGCGCTCAAGCAGATGGCGGCAAAGGGGTATCAGTCCGTTGATCTCAGCGCCTACGTCGTGGACGGGCAGCCCCGGTTTGCCGTCGTGTGGGAGAAGACCGAAACCGACCGGAAGGTGCGGATGGGCCTCTCGTCCGACGCGTACGAGAACACCGTTCGTCCCCGGATGCGGGCCATGCGGTTCCATCCCATTGACGTAGACGCCTACGTCGTGGACGGAGAACCGCACTACGCGGGCATCTGGGAGCAGGGACAAGCAGACCGAACGGTACGGGTTGGGCTCACGCCCCGCAACTACGAGAGCGCGTTCTGGAACCTGGCCTACCGGGGCCATCGCCCGGTGCAGGTGGCGAGCTACGCCGGGACAGAGCACGTGCAGATGGCTGGCATCTGGGAAGACGCGTATCCGGACGACGGGCTCTCCAGCGAGGATCTCGCGACCATTCGGGAGAAGGTTCAGTCGTTCATGGACATGTACGACGTGCCGGGCCTGTCCATTGCGATTGCCAAGAACGAGCGCCTCGTCTTCGCTCAGGGCTACGGCA
>CAZSBW010000410.1:0-3253 GCA_964604815.1 uncultured Salinivenus sp.
CTCGACCGTCAGTTCCGTGTTCGGCAGCGGATTGGCAGAGCGGGCGAGCCACTGCGCCGCGACCGTCGCCCCCGATTCGGTCTGGAGCGCGAGCAGACCCGCCCCGAACAGGAGCAGGAGGCCCACGACGGCCGCGCCGCCCGTCCAGGCCGCGCGCCGCCCCCAGCGCCGAAGCGACGCGGACCGCGCAGCACCGGAGGCGGACGCCTCGGTCGGATCGGAATGCGAGGCGGAAGAATCGGACAAGGAACGCTGAACCGGATGGGTGAGAGAGAATCAGCAACGAGTGGAGCCGAGACTATGATCGGTCGGCTGCCGCGAATGGAACGACCGGAAAGAACACGGCGGAGACCGCTCCAGTCGGTTCAATTCCTGCTCATACCGTTTGCGAATGTTTGTTGTGCACCTTTCCCGCGGCTGCCAGCAGGGTTCTCTTGCCAATCTTGCACCTCAAACGTCGATGTAAGGACGCATGGCGATGCGTCCCTACGCGGACGGGATAGGCCAAAATGCACAATGAATGCTCGCATTTGGTATCAGAACGATCGGCCGATGCCAAAATGAAGGCGAAAGCGGCGAATGGGACGGGTAGGGGCCGCGGTGGCCGGCCGGCCCTGTGCCACTTGCTCGCCAACTTCTTCCGGGCGTCGGCGGTCAAGATCGTCGGGCGTGAGTTTATAGGCGGCGTCCAGTCGCACGAACCCGAACGGGGTCTGGTACCGGAGGCCCGCCCCCGCCCCCACGAGGAATTGGGACCCCTCCGTCGCCACCGCCCGCCCATCGGCGTCAGAGACCACCCCGGCGACGTTGGCAGGGGGCCGGAGGCGCAGGCCGCCCGTGTTCAGGTACGCGGCGTCCACGAACACGGCCGTGCGCAGGTTCTCTCCGAGACCGGGAAACGGAAGTCGCATCTCCAGATTGAGGCTCAGCTTCGAGCGGGCCCCGACAGGCCGGTACGCGTAGGACGAGGACGTCGTGTCGCGCGCAAGGTCGCGCAGCACCTTGCTTCCGGCCAGCCGGCCCGCCCATCCCCGAACGTCGCTTGACCCGCCGGCAAAGAACAGATAGTCCGAAAACCGGTCCTGGTACCGCCGGTTGATCCGGCGCAACGAATCGGACGCTGTCGGGGGGACGGTGAGGTTGGTTTGACTCTCAGCGAGCGGGTTCAGAACGCCCCCAAACAGCCGGCCGGCCAGATCGACCTCGTCGCTGAGAGGCACATACACGCTTACTTCTCCGCTGAGTCGGGCGAAGTCGACGCCGGAATTGAAGGGCACGCCCCCCACCTCCACCGTGGGCCGGAGGATGTACCCGCGATTGGGATTGATGAAATCGTCGGCCTCGCCGAACGTCCCGCTCAGTGAAAAAATGCTCTTGTTAAACAAGTCGTCCAGTCGGGCGCCCGGCGCCTGGGTCTCCCCGGTCCCTCGAAACTGCTCGATACGGGCGAGGGAATGTTGGAGCGAAAGCGACCGAAAGGGAAGAAGGTCGTAGATGAGCGTCGTGTTGAGCCCGAACTGGCGCTCGTTGAGCCGCAGCCGCTTCAGCGCCTCGATCTCGCGCTCGGGGGTTGGGCTCAGCGCCGGGTTGCGGCGCTCCTGCAGAAACGGCTCCAGCGTGCCCGCGAGACGATCGGTGAAGAGGTAGGGCTGCCGGAACGTGAGGGAGGCGCGAAAGCGCCGATTGGGGGTCTTGCTGGGGGTGCCGGAGAGAACGGGAATGATGCGCGACGGATTTCGCGGGAATCCCGTTTCGGCGGTAAGACCGACGACGAGAGTGCGCGCGTCGCCCCGGAAATTGCGGTGCCGCCAGCGTCCCGTGAGGGCAATTCCGGCCTCGGTGCCGTAGCCGATCTGACCGGAGTAGGCTCGGAGCTTCGTTTCCCGAACGCGGTATCGCACCGTTACGGTGCTGTCGCGGGGCTGCTGCGGCACGTCGGCAAGGGCCACCCGGAAGAGGGTCAGGTCGAAGAGGGCGCGCTGCCCCGCCGTAACGTCCGAGGCGGAGAAGCGGTCGCCCTCGTCGAAGGGAAGCGCACGCCGAACGATCGCGTCGCTCACCGAATCGTTGCCCTCTACCTGGATCTCACCGACCCGAGCGATCGGGCCGGGATCGGTCAAAAAGCGAATCCCAACCGCCGTCGAGTCGGTCCGGATCTCAGATCGTACCTCGGCGAAGGCGTAGCCCTGATTGCGCAGCCACGCTCGCACCCGGTCCTCCAGTTGCGTACGTTTGAAGTCGGTGTAGCGCTCCCCGGCCTGCACGCCCGACGCCTCTCGAAACCGTCCCCACTCGCGGGTTTGTCGAGCGTCAAGCTGTGCGGTCAATGGCTGCGCGCCGTCGGCCGTCCGGAACGACAGCTCGCGAATGGTGAGCGGCTGTCCCTCCCGAATGGTAAAGACGACGTGGATCTGATTGTCCGTCGTGTCGAGCCGGGAGGCGGGATAGTCGACGTGCGGCTGCGGGAAGCCATTCCCCTCGTAGAACCGACGCAGGCGCACCACGTCTTTCTGGAGCGTCACGGGATCAAACGGGAAGGAGCGACGCTGCAGGCCGGGCAGGAAGGCAAACCGGTTTCGCAGGCGCGAAAAGAAGCCCGGGCCTTTCGTTGCGATTTGCTCCTGCAGCCGGCTGGTCTCGAACGTCCGGCCCTCCACGAAGCGGAAGGAGACGTCACCGACCGTCGTTTCGCTGTTGACGAGGTGGAGCGGGGCCTGCCCCCGAGCCATTCCCGGCGCAAGGAGGACAACCAGAACCACGAGGACGAGCGGGCGCCCGCCGGAGTGGGGCAGAAGTCGGGCAAAGGGCGTCGCAGGCACGACGAGTGGGGCAGCAGAGAACAGGCGTACAGCAGACAGAAGTACGACCGGCGCACGAATCCGTTCGGGGTGCGCACTCGTTCATGGCAATATTGCCAATTAAAGACAGAAAAGCCGGCCGTCTTCGCAAGAAATGGTAACCGTACGGTCGCCCTGGTGCCGAGGCCAGGGCAATCGTATCTTGGAGCGTTCATTCAGAGGAGGAAGGCTCCTTGGCCTCATGATTGACGACGTCCCCCGTCCGGAAAGCACGAGCGAGAGGGGGGCTGGAAGCGTGGGAGAGAACGTCTCCAAGCTGCCGGAATCGGAAGGCATCGGCCAAAATTGAGAGGCGATTACCGGAGGGGCGGGACAGAACGATTTGAAAAAGCGGGACCTGATATTGAGTATGTACAACACATTACGACCAAAAATTTATTCTCAACCAGCCTGAC
>CAZSBW010000411.1:0-3230 GCA_964604815.1 uncultured Salinivenus sp.
GCGGGATGACGACGACGTAGCCCGCGTCCACCGCCAGGCTCGACATGATGCCCGCAAAGATGAGCGCGGCGGTGAGGAGCACGTCCGGCACACTGGCCACGAACGACTTGAGCGCCGCGCTGATGAGTCCGGTCTTGTCCGCGACGCCGATGCCGAGCATGACCACCAGGACGAGCCCCAGCGGGGGAAAGTCGGCAAACGTCTCCGCCATGTCCGTGAAGAGCTTCCGGATGTTTTCGTCGGAGAAGAGATTGTCGGCGGTGATCGTTTTGTCGGTGCCCGGGTGCACCACACTCACGTCGGCAGTGTGGGCAATCCAGGACGCCACCATCACGATGGCGATGAAGATGAAAAAGAGCGTGACGGGGTCCGGAAGGGCGTTCCCGGATCGCTCGATGTAGTTCAGCGCACGGTCGGACCACGACGGGTCGGCGGGAACTGTGGCTTCGTCGGATTCGGCAGACATGGAGTGTGAACGGGGGCTGTTGCATGAGTGCGGTCGAACACCGACCTTGATGGTAGCAATTCCTGCCCTCGGATACAATCCCCTTCATGGCTGTCTCCGCGTCCTCCGTCGTTCTCATCACCGGCGCCACCTCCGGCATCGGCCGCAGCATCGCCCATCGCTTTGCCGGGCACGACTGGCGCGTGGGCCTCTTCGACTCTGACGAATCGGCCGTCCACAACCTGGCCGACGAACTGGAGGCCCCGAGCGTGCACGCCGAGTCCCTCGATCCGTCCAATGAGGCGGCGGTGCAGGAGGCGCTCGTCACGTTTGCCGAGCAGATGGACGCACGCCTCGACGTGCTCGTGAACGCCGCCGGCCGCATGCGCTCCGGCCGCTTCGATCAGCTCGATCTGCCCGCGCACCGGGACATTCTGAACGCCAATCTATGGGCAATGCTCGCGGTGACCCACGCGGCCTTTCCTCTACTTCGGGACACCGCGCGCTCACGGGTCATCAGTATCGCCTCGGCGTCCAGCATGTACGGGACGCCCGACCTCGCCAGCTACTCGGCCGCGAAGGCGGGGGTGCGCTCGCTCACGCAGGCGCTGAATCTGGAGTGGTCGCAGCACGGCATTCACGTCTGCGACGTGATCCCGCCCTACGTGGACGCACCGGCAGCCTCCGACGCCGAGGAGGAGCCGATGCCCGTGCGGCCGCGTCGCCGCCTGGCCCCCAACCTCACGGCCGAGGACGTGGCCGACGTGGTGGAGGAGGCCGTGACCGAAGACCGCATCCACTGGCCCGTGGGGCAGCAGTTTCGGTGGGTGTACCGCCTCTCGGACGTGCTCCCGGCCCCCCTTGTACGCCTGCTCATGCGGTACGTGTCGGGCTTTTGAGGCAAGTGGTGCGGGTGAAGGATCAGGGTAGTCTCAGAAGGGGAAGCTTCGGTCAAGGGAGAACTGATGCGTGAGTCGTGATACGTGACTAACGGACGGCTTTTGTTTATCACGTTTCACGTATCACGCATCAATCACGTGTGCTTTTTCCTCTGTATGGGGGCAGATGCAGGAGGCAGCGGATTCTACTTGAGGGCTAGCGGCGCATCCGACCCGGCCGCGTCTCCCCAGATCGTTTCGAGGCGCGCGTCGCGTCCACAGCCGCGCCGATACCGCTTGTACTCCCCCGGGTTCTTTTTGTAGTAGTTCTGGTGGTATTTTTCCGCCGCGTAAAATGCGTCCAGCGGCTGAACCTCCACGGCGATGGGCTGGTCGAACTGCGCCGCCACGGTCTCTTTGGACTGTTCGGCAAGGCGGCGCTGGCGGGCGTCGTGGGCAAAGATGGCGGGCCGATATTGCGAGCCCCGGTCGCAGAACTGGCCGCCGCCGTCGAAGGGATCCACGTTGTGCCAGTAGATGCGCAGCAGACGTTCGTAGTCCACTTTTGACGAGTCGTAGACGACCTGGACGACCTCGGTGTGCTGGGTGTTGCCGTAGGCGACCTCGCGGTAGGAGGGGTTCACCTTCTCGCCGCCCGCAAAGCCAGAGGTCGTAGAGGCCACGCCGTCGATTTTGTCGTAGGGGGGCTCCATGCACCAGAAGCAGCCGCCCGCGAAGGTGGCGGTGTCGGCCACGGCGGCGGGGAGGGTCGAGTCGGGCACCGCGGCGGTCGCCTGCTCGGCGTCGGACGAGGGCGTGCACGAGAGCAGTAGCAGGCCGGCGAGCACGGCGCCGGCAAGGGTGAGGGAGGCGGAGGCAGATCGGAAGAGCAAACGCACCGGTCGGGATGAACAGTGAGATAGAATCGAAGACCGTCCAGACTGAACGATGTGACAACCGTCCTCGCGCCCCATCGTTCATCAAAGGAAGAAAATAAAACGATGTTCGTACATTCCGTGTGTGAGATACGACACCCGTCCGTTACATCGTTTCAGCAGATGAAGGATGCGGGAGGCTTCATCGAAGGGGGGAAGCACCTAGCGGTCTGCCCCACCGACGCAGGGGCTGTGCCGGCGAACTCGACAAGATGAGGGGGCAGCGTCTCTCGCTGACGCTGAGGTAGCCCAGTGCGTGGTGACGGAAGCGTCTCGGCTACAGAGCGCCCCGCTCCTCTTCCAGGAGCAGGGTTTCGTTTTCGAAGACGGACGTTCGGAAATAGGTGCAGGTACGGTCTACTCGGTCGTCGTATTGGGCCGTGTGAATGGCGACGAGGCCGTCAACGCCGTTGCTCAGCGTTTCAACGGCGTCGTCCAGGTACACCGGAATCAGGATTTCGTCCAGTGCGGCCCGGAAGTGCTCGAAGGTGTCGTCTCCACACTGCGCCCGTCCGTCCGACGCGCGACGGTCATCCACCTCGATTCGATTCTCCTCGACGTGCAGGGCACACAGCACCGAGCCGGAGCGGAGATCGGCGTCGATGGTCGCCACCGTGTGGGTGGTGTCGGCGCCCGGCTGGGGAGTTGCACCGTCCAGAAGAACGGACGCGTCCGAGCCTCCGACGAACGCGACCTCGGGGGTCTCCTTCCGGACGTGAATGTAGGGCGGACTGGGTGGACCCGAGACGGGGGACCAGGTACTGTCGTCGGCGACGTAGTAGCTCATCGGGCAAAAGCACGTGGGTTAGCGAGAGCCGTAGGTGTGCTCGGAGCGCTCTTCGACGCGGTCGGTGGCGGGCGGTGGGGTGGGGGCGAGGTCGCTAATGGCGTCATGGAGGTCGGGTGTCATGTCAATTTCCAGCGCGCCGAGCGAGCCTTCCAGCTGGTCCAGGTTGCGGGCGCCGATGATGG
>CAZSBW010000412.1:0-3225 GCA_964604815.1 uncultured Salinivenus sp.
CGACACCATTTACCTGAAGCCGGCCGTGCGTCAGGCCCTCGAAGACACGTGGGCCGAGCTCGACGCAGTGTCGGAGGAGGCGTCGCATGCCGACGGATGAGAAGTTTTCTGGCTCGGACGGACCGTCGGCCAAGGCAGTCGTGGCCGGCGCCACGACCGAGCGCCATGCCTCCACGCCCCCCCTTACGGTGACGATGCTCGGGACGGGCACCTCCACCGGCGTTCCCGTCCTGGGCTGCGGGTGCGAGGTGTGCTCGTCCGACGACCCGAAGGACGACCGCACCCGCTGCGCCTGCTACGTGCAGGCCGGTCCCATGGGCCTCCTCATCGACACCGGCCCCGACTTTCGCCGGCAGGCCCTGCGCGAAGGCATCGACCGGATCGACGCGGTCTGCTACACGCATCACCACTTCGACCACGTCGTCGGCATCGACGACCTGCGGCCCTTCTTCTTCCAGAACCGCCGCGTGATGCCGTGCTACGCCCACGTCGACACGGCGGCCGTCCTGCGTCGCAATTACAACTACATCTTTGGGGACGACCCGTACCCCGGCGCCGCGAAGGTGGCGCTGGAGACGGTGGACGGCCCCTTTGCGGTGCCCAGCCGCTACGACGATAGCGGCCCGATGCCCGTCGATCCGATTCTGCTCTACCACGGCGACGTGCCCGTCTACGGCTACCGCATCGGCGGCTTCGCGTACCTGACGGACGTGAGTCGCATTCCGGAGCCCAGCTATGAGGGGCTCGGCGACATTGACGTGCTCGCCCTCGACGCCCTGCGGCCCAAACCGCATCACTCCCACTTCTCGTTCGAGGAGGCGGTCGAGGTGGCGCGGCGCATCGGCGCACGACAGACCTACTTCGTGCACATGACCCACAACGTGCGCCACGCCGAGGCCAACGCCCACCTCCCCGACAGTATGCAGTTGGCCTACGACGGTCTGTCGTTTGAGGTGCCGGCCCTGGAGGACGCAGCGCCCAGCTCGTAAACGGACCGGAACGAGCCGACGCTCGTCCCAATCAGAAGAGGGTCTGCTGCAATGCGCTCGTCTGCCCAATGGCCTCTGTTCTATGCTCTCCGACGCCCCCGACTGGCTTCAGGAAATCGACCACACCGGCGACATCGGCATCCGGGTGACGGCCGACTCGCTGCCGCACCTCTTCGAACGGGCCGCTGCGGGGACGTTCTACGTCCTCACCGACGTGTCGGCCGTGCGGGCCGAGGACCAAACACAGATCACGGTTGAGGGGCGCGACCGGGAGGCGCTCATGGTGCGCTGGCTCTCGGCGCTCAATTACCGGCACACGGTCGATCGCCGGCTCTTTTGTGCATTCAACGTCGACGCGATTGCGGAGGCGGAGGCGGAGGACACGCTCACGCTCAAAGGCACTGCCCGAGGGGAACCCATCGACGCGGAGCGGCACACCGTTTACACCGAAATCAAGGCCATCACCTTCCACGGCATGGACGTGCGGAAGACGGACACCGAATGGACCGTGCAGGTGATTTTTGACATGTAGAACCGGTTTGGAGCAGTGTGCCGGTGTCGTCTTGCGGATTCGCGCGGCGGGGCCGGTGGTCATGCCCTCGCGGTGCGCCTCACGACGGTCCTTCCGTTCCGAACAGGACGATCAAGGGCACAGCGATCCTCGGTAGCTGGTATTACACCCACCGACTTGTCTTTGTGATTGAAGCAGTACGACCGTGCGCTCCCCTCCCACTCCCTCTTTCTCCCGCGCGTCCCCGGCAGTAGTGTCCATCGGAGGCAGTCGAGCCCCCGTCCTCAACAGAAATTTTTAACATACGAACGCCCTGCCTGACGACGAGGTAGCGGCACGAAGCCTGCTTCCACTCGTAGAATTTCCGCGCCCGTTATCTGTCCCTCTATCTACCGCCATGCCCGCGACGCTTTCGGCCGACGTTCGCGACGCCCTGCGCGACCGCTTCCGGGAGGCGTTCGGCGAGCGCCTTCATCAGCTCGTCCTGTACGGCTCGTACGCCCGGGGCGACGCCACGCCCGAAAGCGACGTCGACGTGCTCGTGGTGCTGGACGGTGAGACCGATTCTGCGGACCGGGAGCGGGCCCACGAGGTCATGCATCCGTTCCGGGACGAATACGGCCTCGATCTCTCCCCCCTCGTCGCCTCCCGGGAGCGGTTCGAGACGTACAACCAGCCCCTCTACCGCAACGTGCGCGAGGAGGGCGAACTCCTCGTCCCCGAAACAGACCCAGGGGCGACCGCCGTCTTTCGCCAGCACACATACCCAATCAAGCGCAGCCCGCGCGGCATGAAAGAAGCCACCGAAGACGCACTGGAGCGCGCCCGAAATCACCTCAACTGGACGGACCGCGACCTCGACCTTGAGGACTACAACCGGGCCGTCTCCGACGCGTACTACGCCATGCTGTACGCCGCCCGGGCCGCCCTCAACGAAGCCGGGAAGGCCCCGAAGTCGCACCAGGGCGTCCAGCATGAGCTCCGCGAGACGTTCGTGGAGACCGGTCGGATCGACGCGCGCTACCACAGCATGCTCTCTCAGGCCGAGGACGACCGGCTGGACGCGGACGACGAACTGTCGCCCTCCTTCACCCAGGCGGACGCTGAGCAATGGATCGCCCGGGCGGAGGACTTCGTCGACACCATCGAAGCCCTTCTCCTCGAAAACACGTCGGACGAGAACGGAGCATCGTAAGATGACGTAATTCGACGCAGCCCTCCCTTCGTGAGAGGAACAACGCCCCGCCCCTGCGGTGGCATACGGGCAGCACAACTTCTCTTCCACGAGCCTTCCGCTTTCCCCATGGCCGTCGCCCGCGAAGACGTCGTGGATGCCCTCCGGAAAATCGTGCATCCCGACGAGGACAAAGACATCATCCGGCTCGACATGGTGAAGGACCTCACCGTGGAGGACGAGCACGTCTCCTTCACCGTTGTCGTCAAAAACCCGGATTCCGCCTTCGCCAATCAGGTGGAGGAGGCCTGCCGGCGCGTGCTCCACGAGGAGGTGAGCCGCGACCTGTCGGTCGACGTGGAGCTCGACAGCGAGATGATTCCCCTCGGCGATGACGTGATGGTTGGCGACCAGAGCGGCGAAAAGCAGCAGACCAGCGGGGAGGACGGCGTGAAAAACACCATTGCCGTAGCCAGCGGCAAGGGCGGCGTGGGCAAGAGCACCGTGGCCGTCAACCTGGCGATGGCCCTCTCCGAACAGGGCTACGAGGT
>CAZSBW010000413.1:0-3215 GCA_964604815.1 uncultured Salinivenus sp.
AGCCCGAGGACGTGGCCTACGCCGTGGTCTATCTCGCCTCCGAGGAGTCGAAGTTTATGACCGGCTCGGAGCTCGTGATTGACGGCGGCTTTACGGCCCAGTGATCCGCCGCTCGTTCCCCTCCCCACCGTTTTTTTCAACAGACTGAAGAGGTGCCAATCATGCTGACCATCGAACGCGTTTTGTTTCCCACGGACTTTTCGGACGGATCGAAGCGGGCGTTTCCGCAGGCGGCGTTCCTGGCGGACTGGCACGACGCCGAGCTTCACATCCTGAACGTGACCGGGCGACATCGACACGACTACGAAGAGATGAAGGACAACTTTCCTTTGTCCATGGAGATGCTCACGGAGTGGCTTCGTCGGCCGTCCGAATCCGTGCAAGGAGCGAACTGGCCCGATCTGGAGGCCCTGCCCATCGAGCAGGAACAGGTCGAGTCGGCGGCCCCGGCCGAGCGCATCGTCGAGCACGCCGAGGAGAAGAACGTAGACCTCGTGGTGATGGGGACGCACGGGCGGCGCGGCGTCGACCGGATGCTTTTCGGGAGCGTGACGGAGGAGGTTGTGCGCAAGGTGCCGGCCCCCGTCCTCACCATTCGCGCCGACGCAGACCGTTCGCCCGACCAGGCAGTGCGCCGCATTCTGGTGCCCGTCGACTTTTCGAGGGCGTCTGGGTTGGCCGTCCGGCACGCAAAAGAAGTGGCCCTCACCTATGGGGCCGAGATTGATCTGCTGCACGTGGTTGAGGAGCCGGGATACCTGTCGCCCTACGGTGTAGAGGCGCAATTCCCGGTCGAGGAGGTCCTCGAACGCGTCGAGAACAGTCTCGGAGAGATGGCCCGGGAGGAAATTGGAATTGAGCACGTGATCGTCGAGGCGATTGTGGGCCATCCGGCACAGGGCATTCTCGATTACGTCGAGACGAACGACGTGGATCTCATCGTGCAGGCGACCCACGGGCGGACCGGATTCGATCACGTTCTGCTCGGAAGCGTCACAGAACGGGTCCTCCGCCAGTCGCCGATTCCGGTCTTTGCCGTGAAGCCGGATCAGAAGTCGCTCGTTTCCGCCGAAGACGTTGAGGCGGCTACCGCCGAAGCCTAAAACGAGACTCATGACATATTTTTCTCGGTCCTCCACACGCGTACCGCAGAACGTGACGAGCATCCTCTACCGGAGTCTCAAACAGGCGCTCGTATCCCAGTGCCGCCGGCGCTACGACGTCGACCTGTCCGTTCGCCGCCTGGATGCTCCGGCAGACGAGGCAGGCGCGCGTCTACAAATCGAGTGTCGCGGCCTGCTCCAGGTCTCGGGTCGTCTCGTGGTGATTCCCAGTGGGAAAGAGACCTACGAGGTGTTCTGTACGATTGAAGGGACCGCTTCCCAGCGGCGCGCCTACAGCCGACCGGAGAAATGGGGGACGACGTTGTCCCATGCACCCGTTCTTGGTCGGACGCTTGCCCGCTTTGTCTGCGAGGAACTGAAAAAGCGACTCGGGCACCGTCTGCTCCAGAGCCCGGCTGGCCGGGCATCGTCGGGGCGCCCCGCGCGGGCCGAGCGGGGGGAACCATAGCCGAGGACCGCTCCACGCAGGGCCGCCGGAATCGCGGTTTCGGCCCGCTTTCTCAGAACGTTCGCTGCTCCGTTTCCAATTGAATCTGTCCCATGCTTTCGATCCGACGCGTTTTGTTTCCCACTGATTTTTCGGCCGGAGCTACCCGCGCGTTCCCGGAGGCCGTGTCGTTTGCGACCCGGCACAACGCCGAACTTCACATTGTGAAGGTGGCAGAGATGGATAGCGAGAGAGTGGTGTCATTGCCGGTTGCCGCCAACGTTTTACACGAATGGCTCGGACAGCAATCGAGCATAGAAGAAGCCGACCTGGAAGCGCTTACGGTCATTCAGCGCCAGTTGGAGCCGGCACCTCCGTCCGAGCGGCTCGTCGAGTATGCGGATGGGCATGATATTGACCTCGTGGTGATGGGCACCCACGGACGGCGCGGCGTTCGGCGCATGCTGCTGGGGAGCGTGACGGAAGAGGTACTGCGCACGGCGCCCTGCCCGGTCCTCACAGTTCGGGCGGACGACGAGAACGAATCGCGTCCGGGCGTACAGCGGATTCTGGCGCCTGTCGACTTTTCCGACGCGGCCGAGACCGCCGTGCGCCACGCCGGAGAGATCGCAGAGACCTACGATGCCGACCTCCACCTGCTCCACGTGGTCGAAGAGGTCGCCTATCCGTCGGCCTACGGGGTTGATCCGCCCCTCATTCCGCACGACGAGGTGGTGGCCCGGGTAGAGACGCGCCTGGGGCAGATGGCTCGGGGGGAGGCTGGGGACGAAAACGTGCAGGTCTCGGCCGCGGTGGGATACGCTCCGTGGACCATTCTCGATGTTGTGGAAGCCAACGACGTCGATCTCATCGTCATTGCGACGCACGGGCGGTCCGGCCTCGACCGGTTCCTGCTCGGCAGCGTGGCCGAACGGGTGCTTCGCGGGTCGCCGGTACCGGTGTTTCTCGTCCGGCCCGATCAGGCGTCTCTCGTCCCGGTCGAGGCCGAAGAGACGGCCGCGCCCGACGACTGACAGAAGAGCCCCATTCGTTCTTGTTCAAATCATCCACTCGTCCCCGCCATGACCCACGCGTCCCCCCACATCCTCGTCCTCGGGTGCAACTTTGCCGGCCTCACCACGGCCCGCTACATCCGCGAGTTCGCCGGGGACGAGGTCGACATCACCTGTATCGACCGCAATCCGTACCTCACGTTCATCCCCAACATTCCGCTGGAGGTGTGGCATAACAACAATCCGGCCGAGGAGCTGCACCTGCCGTTCGTGAAGTTCCTCGATCGGGACAACATCCGCTTTGTACAGGCGGAGGTGCAGGGAATTGACGTAGACGGGCGATCGGTAGAGTACACGCCCGTCGAGCGCTCCGGCTCTGCCGCCGAGGCCATTGACTACGACTACCTCGTGGTGGCCCTCGGCAACAACCTGGCCTTTGAAGACATCGAGGGCTTTGCCGAGCACGGCCACACCCTCACCGACACCTACTACGGCGAGAAGCTCCGGCGCCATCTCCACGAAAATGGCTACAAGGGCGGCCCCATTGCAGTCGGTTCCGACCGGTTCCAGCAGGGCCACCACCCGAAGCTGCCGGACCTGCCGGAGGCCGAGGCGGCCTGCGAGGGGCCGCCCGTCGAGATTGCCTTTTCG
>CAZSBW010000414.1:0-3213 GCA_964604815.1 uncultured Salinivenus sp.
CTCGAATCAAGATCGCCTCGCTCGGAATGACGTAATGTTCTTTTGCTGGTCTACTGACTACAAGCAAAGGCAGCGCGTCAGCGATTTTCTTCGCAGGGACCCCTTGCGGGTCATCCCGTGTGGCCGTGATCTTTTTTGTGCATTTTTGTATCCAGACAAAAAATGAACATTCACTTTCAGGAAGGACGAAACCCGTGTGGAAAGTAGCAGCGTACCGCGTTTACTGATACGTGAATGGGTTCTTAAAGACGATCTCCGCTGATAACATAACACGGTTTCGGAGATCTGAGTTCTCCTTCCTCGCACGGAGAATATTTTTAACTACCCATGCACGGATCAGTAATCTCACAATCGCACAAGGTTGCCTCGTGACTCTGAATGATGCCGATCAGGGGTTGAACCGCCGAAAATGCCCTGAAACGCTGCTGAGGCGGATTCGCTTTTCGCGCGGTCTGTTTCAAGGCGCCGTCAGCGCCTGCAAACACCGATTCAACTCAACCCCTGATTCGCACGAATCACTTGAGTCGAGAGTTTGAAGTGTCGTGAGACTTTTGTCGCGTACTGAGGGAGCTTTCCCACGCAGAGCGGGTTTGGGCTGATTCGCCATCGAGCGGATGTGATTCCCCCGGTTCGCTAAAATGCTTCTCCCAGCGAGAGATACAACTCGATTCCCGTGCGACTGTAGGCCACGTCGAGGCGGCCGTGGACCCCATCCTCTGTGAAGCGGAGGCGCCCCCCCATTCCGACAGCCGCCTCAACGCCCCCAAAGAGGGAAGACCCGATTCGGGGGCCCACTTCGCCGGCAGAGGCAAACGTGGTGCCCTTGAAGCGCCAGAACAGAGGGAAGCGGTACTCAGCCTGCACTGTCCAGTACACGTCGTCCCGGAACCGGCCTCCTCGATAGCCTCGCATCTGATTGGAGCCGCCCAATTCCGGGAGACGCTGAAAGGGGGCACTGCCAAGCACGGCCGAGGTGACGACCTGTCCGGCCAACACGCCGATCCCCAGGGGGCGGTACCCCCGAAAATCCGTTCTGAGGTGCCCGTAGGTGTAATCGCTCTCCCACAGGGCGGAATACAGCGTCCCTTCGACCTCAGCGTACGTGCCCTTCGTGGGATAGTAGAGGCTGTTTCGAGCATCCCAGAATGCCGATGCGCCGAGCCCAATCGTTTGCCCCCCAGTGGCCCCGGCCACCCGCCTCTGCGCGAGGAGCCCGCCGCTACTATCGGGGTCGACGGTGCCCGTCCGGACAAACACTCGAGGCCCAACCCGGAAATTTGGACGAATGCGCCGCTGTGCCCGACCATCAACCTGAAGATAGCGGGCGGTGTATTCCTCCTCCGCTTCAATCGGCGTGTCTCCCCCAATCCCGTAGAAGGAGTCGGGAAAGTGCGTGGCCCTGAGCTCTCCCTCCACGCGCCACCGACCGCCATCTAGGTACAACTCGGGGGACAACTGGATCGTGAGTTGTTCCCGCTGGGTAACCTCAAACACGGCTTCTACGTTCGAGGACGGTCGATAGTAGCCCACAGTGCCTCCGCCCGAAAGCTTCGTCCTCGGAGCGTACGAGACGAAGGGAAGCAACAGCCAGTCGGCACTCTCCTGGTTCGTCGTGGCGGCGGTTGACGGGGGCGGGGCATCGGTCGTGTCTGCCGGCTGGGCCTGAACCGATAGCGGGACGAGCAGGAACGCAACGAGGAGAAGCGAAATCATAGAGAAGATTCCCTTCATCTGAGCGGGAAAGCGGTTCGTGGATGCCTCGAAACCCCATTGTGCGCGTCAGGGTACAGTTTCCCGTTCTTCCAGAGACCTGCTTCCGAGTCTTGTGAGTGGTTCCTCCGACCGGTAGCAGGCGCCTTGAAGTCCGAGTGGGCGAGGCACGTTTTCAGAGTACGATTCGCGTGATAGAATCTGCACCCTTGAGCCCATCGGCCGTTCCCCTGTTACCGACATCCCGGAACGGGTGTTACCGAACGCTCCGATCTGCACGAGAGAGGTGGGGATGGAGAGACGGAATCTATGCTGGCGGGGGCTGGCGGGCGGGGGAAAAGTAAGCGGTGCGGCCCGACACCTGTTCAGTTTGGAGCGAAACGCTGGTCTTCGGGCAGCGCTCGTCATCGTAGCGATGGGGCAGCATGAAGCGGTCCGGGTCGAGGGCCGTGGGATTGGCGTCGGCGTCGATGGCGGCGTCGAGCACCGTCTGGATGGCGTCGTAGAGGCCGCGCAGGTCGTTTTCCGATAGCTCCGGGACCGTCGTGCGCGGATGGATGCCTTCCTGGTAAAGCGCCTCATCGGCATAGATGTTACCCAGGCCCGCAACGACGCTCTGATCCAGCAAGCGGCCTTTGATCGTCCCGCGACGGCGATCAAACTGCCGGCAGAACGTTTCCCCGTCGGTCCGGCGCGCATCCGGCCCCAGGTCTTTCGTCTCCACGAACGCCTCCGGCGTGTCGACGAGCCGGACCCGGGCGAACTTGCGCGGGCAGACGAACGCCAGGTGCCCGCCCTCGGCAAAATGGAACCGGACGTAGGCGTACGCCGGCGGCTCCCCGTCCCCCACGACCTGCACGCTGCCCGTCATGCCGAAGTGCAGAGCAAGCCAGCCGGTGTCGGGGCCGTACCGGGCGAAGACGTGCTTGCCGTGGCGGTGCGTCTCCGTCAGCGTGTGCTCACGCAGCACTGCGTCGAGGCGGGGCGGATCCAGCCCGTCATCGAGGATGCGGGGATCGACGACCTCTGTGTTGGCGATCGTTCGATCGAGCGCCCCCTGATCGAGACGTCGGCGGTACACGACGGCGTCGGGCAACTCGGGCATGGCGGACGGCGTCCTCTCGCAGAGACGAGTCGAAAAGCATTGTGGACCTCGAACTGGGGCGCGCGTCTTTCGGTTGACAAAGGTCCCGTCAAGACGAGGCCCCGGGCGAGAGCGATTACTCCTCTCCCCGCCCCCTCGTCGAGAGAAGAGTCAACGTCCAGAACTGAGCGCCCGCCCCATGCAACCCGACACGCCGATCCGCTTCTGCTCGTACGGGCAGCGATACAGGAACGGGGCAGGACTTACGCAAATTACGGGCACGTCATTCCGGACTCGATCCGGAATCTCCCAGAACAGGACTACCAGCCCGATTGAGATCCCGCATCGGGGTGCGGGATGACCTGCTAGCGAGAATTTGCGTAAGTCCTACGGGGATGGAACGCCATGGCGCGAACGAA
>CAZSBW010000415.1:0-3209 GCA_964604815.1 uncultured Salinivenus sp.
CTGCGAATGCCGTTCGTGCGGTCGGACCTGATCGAAACCCTGCAATGCCACCTGCGAGAGTCACGACAGAATGAGCAGTAACGTCCGAATCCTGTCATGCACTATGCACGATCAGCAAGGGCCGAGGGCCACTGGAGGCAACGGCGAGCCTCCTACGGAGACGGGACGCGGGGGGCCCGGAGAGACGAAGGCACGGCCCGATGGGGAAGTCGCGGAGAGACCGTCGGCAGGCGGTCGGTTGTGGCTGATTGTCCCGGGGCAACGCCTCACTGTCCGGAGACATCCTCCTCGGTGAACGAATCCCCAACTTCGAAAATTGCTTCGTCCCTCGCTGGGGACGAGTCGTTGGCGCTCTGATCTGCCGATTGGCGCCGCACGTCGGGACCGGTGCCAACGAGGGCCACAAGGCGGTCCTGGGGCTGCAGTCGAAACTGGCTTTTCTCAGACACGACCTCGAGCGAATCGTCCGGGCTGAGAATGAAGAGCGGAACGATCGTGTACTCGTCGTACTGCGTCTCCAGGTCGTCGTACGTGTAGTACTCCTGCTGTTCCTCGTCGGAGAAGTCCTCGGCCAGCTTGAGCACTTTGACCTTGTCGCCCCGGTCCAGGTGCGTTTTGAGGGACTGGTAATGCGTGTTTTCTCCGAAAAGCGGGCGGCCCCGCAGGTGTTGGGGCATCACGTCCGTTTCCCCACCTCGGCTCTCAGGACTGGAAGCCAACTGATAGATGTCCGTCGACTCAAACACCTCGGAGAAGTGAAGCGCCGCCAGCGACGCCACTTCGTCGTTGGGGATGGTGAGGAGAAGGCGCCCGATGCCGCTCAGATCGAGCTCGTCGAGCACAGATTTAGACAGAACATTGGCCTGGCGGGCGTCGAGTCCCTCCTCGCGGGCGTGGGCCACGCGGTTGGCGTTATTGTCGATGAGAAAGACCGAAAAGCCGAGATTTTGGATCCGGAGTGCGACCGTACGCACCCATGGGGCCGCCCCCACGAAGAGGAGGCCGTCCGGGTTCGGATTCGCCAGGTCGAGCCACTGGGCCAGCGGGGACGCCGTGAGGCCGTAGATGGCGACCGTGCCCACGATGACCGCAAACACGATGGGCACCATGCCGTCGATGGCCTCGGGATAGACGGGACGCAGCTGGTAGGCAAAGAGCGAGGCCACCGCTGCGGCCACAATGCCCCGGGGCGCCATCCACGATAGAAAGACCTTTTCTTCCCACTCCAGCTTTGTCCCAATCGTCGAGATCAGCACGGCAAGCGGGCGCACGAGGACGACCAGAATGGCCAAGAAGACGAGGACGTTCAGGTCGATGTAGTTCAGGGCACTCAGCTCCAACCGCGCGCTGAGCAGCACGAACAGCGACCCAATGAGGAGCACCTGGAGATTTTCTTTGAACTCAACGATGCGCTGGACAGAGACGTAGGGCTGATTGGCCAGGGCAATGCCCATGAGCGTCGTCGTGAGCAGGCCGGACTCGTGCTGCAGCGTGTTGGCGATGGAAAACGCCACGACGACCACCATCAGCGTCACGGGATTGCGGAGGAAGTCGGGCACTGAGCGCTTTCGAAGAATGAAGACCAGCAGCATGGTGGCGGCCACGCTTACGCCCAGGGCCACGAAGATTTCGAGCCCGAGCCCCTCGGCCACCTCGGCGACGGCGTGAGAGGCGTCGGCGCCGGCCTCTCGCGGGTCGTTGAGCAAAAGCAGGGTCTCGAGGGTCAGCACGGCCAGGATGGCGCCCACCGGATCGATCGTGATGCCCTCCCACTTGGCAATGGTGCTCACTCGTCCTTTGGGCTGTACGTGGCGGAGGAGGGGCACAATGACCGTCGGCCCCGTGACCGTAAGAATGGCCCCGAGCAGCACCGCCAGGTCCACGTTGAACTGGAGAATGTAGTACGCAGCGGTGGCGACGAGCCCCCACGTAAGCAGCACCCCAATGGTGATCAGGCTGAATACCGCACTTCCCACCGACCGGAGCTCAGAGAGTCGGAGATTCAACCCGCCTTCGAAGAGGATAATGCCGATCGAGAGCGAAACGAAGGCAAAGAGCCAATCGCCCTGAAGGGCGCTGGGGGGCAGAATGCCGAGAACCGGCCCGGCAAGAAACCCGACGACGAGCAGAAGCAGAATCGACGGCAGCCGGAATCGCCAGGCCAGCCACTGCGCCCCAACGCCGAGAAGGACGACGAGTGTAATGTCGAGCAAGATCGTTTCGGGCACGAGCGCCGGAGAGACAGATCGAAAGTGCTATCGAAGAAAGAAGGCGTGCCTTCAACTTGGTTGATGGGGGAGGAGTTTGTAAAGGAGATGTCTCTCCCCGCAGGACGATCGTATGGCACACATTTTCTGTCGAGGGGGGCGGCTCATCTGCCTCCGATGCGGAATACGGCCGGGAAACGCGGGGGAGCACGTCCCGATTCCCATCAAAGAGGGCAAGTGGAGACGCGCGCATACGTGTCGGTAACTTCAAGATGCGATTGCCGCGCCCCGGCAGAGATTGGCTTGAGGTACTGTCCCCCGCCTTCGAGCAAGGGCACGGCGTGAGGGGCCACGTTTTTCTTCTCGTCGGGAGGAGCCGTTTCGGGGGCCGGCGAAGTGACGAGAGCGCGCCTCGAGGATTGCCTTAGATGCCGGAGGCGATGAGCAGCTCGATGTCGCGGTGATTCATGCCAAACATCGACGCCAGGCTCTTTTTCGTGAGGTGCTGGCGATAAACGTAGGTGCCGTTGCGGAGCCCTTCGTCCCGCCACAGGGCCTCGTTGATGGAGCCGGCCTCACCGATGTGGAGGAGGTAGGGGACGAGCACGTGCGTGAGAGCGTACGTGGCGGTCCGCGCCGCGTTGGACGGCATGTTGGGCACGCAGTAGTGGATGACGTCGTGCCGGCGGTAGACGGGGTCGGAGTGGGAGGTGGGCCGGCTCGTTTCGACGCAGCCGCCCTGATCCATCACCGCGTCGACGATGACGCCGCCGGGGGACATGCTGGCGACCATTTCTTCGGTCACGAGCATGGGGGAGCGCTCGCCCCCCGTCATCATGGCCCCGATGACCACGTCCGCCGATCGGACCGCCTTGCGGAGATACTGCTCGCTGGCCATGGCCGTTGTGATGCTGCGGTCGAGGTAGTGCTCCAGGGCCCGCAGGGCGCCGAGCTCCGTGTCGAGCACGATGACGTTTGCCCCGTACCCGAGCGCCGTGCGTG
>CAZSBW010000416.1:0-3198 GCA_964604815.1 uncultured Salinivenus sp.
AGGGCGTAGACGTGATCGTCGTAGATAAACAGGTTGTGGACGCCGCCGGTGAGGCGATTCGTGTACTCCGTGACGATCGATACGTCCGTCGGGTCCGAGCAGTCGAGAATGACGATGCCGTTCTTCCGGTCGGAGGCCCCCTCTCGGCTGATGATGCAGGTGCGCCCGTCCGCGCTCACCTTGAGATCGTTGACGGTGCGGGCGTCGACGGTGACCGTGTCGACCGCCGTGATGTCGCCCGGCTGCGTGACGTCCCAGAAGTAGGCTTCGCCGTCGCCGCCCCAGGTGCCGGTGACGGCGTAGTCGCGGCCATCCGGCGCCTCCCAGACCCAGAGGTCGGAGGTGTGCACGTCGGTCACCCGCCCGCGTCCGACCACCTCAATTTCTCCCGTGAGACCGCGGGGCTGCACCGCAACGGTGTGCTCGGCGACGTGAGAGCCGCTCGTCGCCACGACGGTGTAGCGTCCCGGCTCCTCCGCCACGAACCGTCCCTCGTCGTCCACCTCGGCAGCGGCGCCGGGCACGATGGCCTCCGTGTCCTCGGTCCGGACGGCGAAGCGGATCGGGGCGTCCTCCACGGGGGTGCCCTCACTGTCGCGGGCCGCGGCCCCGAAGTCGATCACGTCGCCGGTACGGGCCGAATCGGGGCCGCCGGTAAGCTCGATCGACACGACCGGGTTCTCCACAATCTCGACCGTGGCGGTGGCCTGCCGGTCCTTGGCCGTTGCCGTGAGGGTGACCGAGCCGGGCGCTACCCCGCGAAGGCGCTGATGGGCATCGACCGTGGCGACGTCGTCATCGCTGCTTTCGACCGTTGCCTGCACGTCCGCCCGTGTTCGGCCGTTCGCGGTGGTCGCGACGACGGAGACGGGCACCCGCGTGCCGACGTACACCCGTTCGGGCAGATGCTCAAACGCGACCGACGACACAGCCCCCTGCTGAACCGTCACCGTCACCCGCTTGACGATCCGGTCCTGCGCGTCGGTGGCCGGGCGAAGGGCGACGATTTCGTGTGTGCCGGGCTCCGCCGCCGTCACCGTTCCGCCGCGGGTGGTGGGCGCCGCCTGGCCGTCCCGCGAGAAGAACACGACCGTGGTGTCGCGCCGGCGGTTCCCGTCGGGGGACACGTAAAAGGCCTCCAACTGCTGACGGGCTCCCACCTCAAGGGTGGGGGCAGCGGGCTCGATCTCGAGAGACTGGCCGACCGTCGGGGAGACGGGAAGGAGGGGACACGCAGCGACGAACGCAACTGTCAGGAGAAACGCACGAAGGGACATACGACGTGGATGCTGGAAAGATGAAAACAAAAAGCACCTCGTTCCACCTTCGAGCATCCCCTCAGGTTTCGACGGCATTCCCCGTCGTTCGCCGACCGGGTTCAGATGATCTCGTCGGGTCCGTACTCCAGCTGGGGCCCGCGATAGCCGAAGATCATTTGCAGCACCTTTGTGAAGGTGCCGGACTGCTTCTGCACGTACCACTGATCGGCCGCGCGGCGCGTGCCCTCGCCCCAGGCCGGGTACGGATGGATCGTGTCGCCGATGTTGCGGAGGGTGACCCCGTTGCGCATCGCAATCGTGAACGAGGTGACGAGCTCGCCCGCATTTGTGCCGAGAACACTCGCCCCCAAAATCTTGCCCGTGAGCGACGTTGCGTGCACCTTGATGAGGCCGTTCGTTTCCCCCTCGGTGATGGCGCGGTCGAGCTTGCTGTAGGGGAAGCGGTACGTCTCGTAGGACGTACCGGCCTCGTCGAGATCCTTCTCCGTGGCCCCCACGTGCGCCAGCTCCGGATCGCTAAACGTCACTCGCGGCACGTGATCGGCGTCGATCGAACTCGGCACCTTCAGAAGCGCGTTCGTGACGGCGACCTTCGCCATGTGATTGCTCATGTGCGTGAACTGGTAGCGGCCCGTCACGTCGCCGATGGCGTAGATGTGGCCCTGGCTGGTGCGGCAGCGGTCGTTGACGGTGATTCCGTCCCGCGTGCAGTCGACGCCTGCCGCGTCCAGGTTTAGCCCATCCACGTTCGCCGACCGGCCCGTCGCCAGCAGCAGGGCGTCGGCCTCAATCGTGTGCGTGTCGTCCGACGCGGTCGTCACCGTGATGCCCTCTCCGTCCTGCGCCACGCGCTCGACCTGCGCCCCGAGCACGTAGTTTACGCCCTCCTCTTCGAGGGTCTCCCGCAGCATGCCGGCCAGCTCCGGATCGTCGTTGGATAGAATGCGGTCCAGCATGTCGATGACCGTCACCTCCGTGCCGAGCCGCGCGAAGGCCTGCGCCATCTCGGTCCCAATGTTTCCCGCCCCCACGATGGCCAGCCGGTCCGGCTGCTCGTCAATCTCGAACAGCGTCTCGTTCGTGAAATAGTCGACCTCGCCGAGGCCGTCGATAGGGGGCACAATCGGATGTGCACCGGTGGCGATGATGACGTACCGGCCCGTCACCTGTTCGGTCGTCCCGTCGTCTCGGTGAACGGCCACGGTGTGCGCGTCAACGAAGTGCGCGTCGCCCTCACGGACGTCGATGTCCATGTCTTCGAAAATCTCCGGACGGTCGGCGTCGTGATACACCTCCTCTCGGACCGATCGCACGTGCTCCATCACGCCCTCGAAGTCCACGTCCACGGCCTGATCGGGGAGACCGTATTTGCTGGCGTTGCGGGCCTGATGGGCCACCTTCGCCGCCTTCAGCAGCGTCTTGCTTGGCACACACCCGGTCCACGTACAGTCGCCGCCCAGGGCGTCGCGCTCGATCATAGTCGTCTTGGCGCCGAAATTGGTGGCGATGCCCGCCGCCGAGAGGCCGCCGGCCCCGCCGCCGATGACGATCACGTCGTAGTCGGTAGACATGAGAATCCAGGGTCAGTCGTGAAATGTGTAAATCGAAGCTTAGCGATCGGCCCCCACGAGGTTGCAAAGTCGGCGGGACTGTTACAGAGTGCAGTTTCAAGCAATCCCTTTTGCAATGAAGTCATCTTGAGCGGAGCTGAAAGATCTCTCCGAATGCGGCGAAAACGCCAAATTCGAAGAGGGTCTTCGGTTGCTTGGCAGTTCCCTCGGAATGAAGAGTCTCTCGCGGCCCCAAAAGGACTTCTTGCTGACTACCGGAAGTTTGCCGGAAAGGCACCGAAAAATCCTCTCTAACCGTCACTCCAGCGCCCTGAGCGAAGCGAGGAAGTGCTCTTGGAGTGCGCCCT
>CAZSBW010000417.1:0-3180 GCA_964604815.1 uncultured Salinivenus sp.
CAGCCAGAGGGAAGGTCGCCGTCGGACACCTCCACGAACAGCGTGATGCAGCCGCGCGTGGCTCGCATGGCGCGCTTGTGAGCGTCGTCGGCCTGGAGATGATAGGCTTCGAACGTGAATCCCCGGTACGAGTCGGCGGCCATCGGGTCCATCATGACAGTTTGGGGGGAGTGAATTGTCGTGATCGGACGGCCATCCGTGGGAGCGTGTTCGCAGGGAACGCCGAAAACGGGCGGACACGAAAACAGTTGGACGACGCCGGGGGGTTGTGACCGTCAAACGTGACCGCTACCTTGGAGGCGGTCATTGAGGAACACTGTCACCACATTCGGGGCTGCCGCTCTCATCTATGGCCTGGACCTCGATTCTCGATCAGGAACGCGTTGTTGAAACCCTCCGGCGAGCCCTCTCGCAGGAGCGGGTGGCCCACGCCTATCTTTTGCATGGGCCGGATGGGGTCGGGAAACGGGCGGTGGCTTTGGAGCTGGCGCGGGCCCTGCAGTGTACCGAGCAGACCGCTGAGGCCTGCGGGGAGTGCCGGGCCTGTCAGAAGACGCACCGCATGGTGCACCCCGACGTGCACGTGCTGTTCCCGTATCCGAGCGACGTCGACGAGTCGGACGTTGCAGAGCGCATAAAGCGATTTGGGGAAAACCCCTATGCCGTCGTCGATTTCGAGCGCCGGCCGTCCCTTTCGGACCCGGAGGAATCCTCGAACAAACAGGTGATGTATCACCTGCATCGTGTAGAGGAGGAGCTGATTGATCCGATCAAGTACAGACCCGGGGAAGGCGACTATCAGGTGTTCATTGTCACCGACGCGGAAAAGATGAACAGGAAGGCGGCCAACACTTTTCTGAAGGCGCTGGAGGAGCCGCCGCCGCAAACGGTGTTTTTACTCACCACGGACCGGCCCGAGCAGCTGCTTCCTACGATCTTGTCGCGGTGCCAGCGCCTGCGATTCGACCCGTTGCTGCCCGAGTCGATCGAGGAAGCGCTCATCGAGCGAAAAGACGCGGATCCCAACGCAGCGGCCATGCTCGCCCGAATGGCGGACGGCTCCTACAGCCACGCGCTCGACCTCCTCCAGAACGAGGTGCTCATGACGAGCCGCGAACTCGTGCTCGACTACTTCCGCGCGGCCTACACGCAGAAGGTCGACTCCCTCACGAGCTGCGTTCAGGACATCTCGAACCAGGGCCGCGAGCAGGTGAAGAGTATACTGCGGCTTATGCTCCGCTGGGTGCGGGACCTTATGCTGTACCGATCGATGGGGGAGGAAGCGCCGCTTGTGAATGTGGATCAGAAGGAAGCGATTGCCCGATTTTGTCGCAACCTTCCGAACGCCGATCTTGAGAACATGGTGGCTCTGGTGGAGGAGGCCATTCACCTCACCGAGCGCAACGTGCGCCGTTCGCTTGTGCTCACGGCACTGGCACAGTCCCTGGCTCGGGCCATGCGGGGGCGCGACTCCGGGTCACTCTACGAGCCCTTGCCGGACGCCGAACTCCAGGCCATCGAGGCATGATGGCGAGTGCAGTTTGTCACATTTACGTGATAATTTGCTAACTCTCATCTTTTAGGGTGTTGTCTCCGACGTTATCGTAGGACAACCGACAGGTCGTCCCTCCGTCATCGTTGGAAGCTGATTTCACCATTATCACCCCTCTCGAATAGCTCTTGACGCCATCGAGATATGCCTAAAGAATCACGGTTGACGAAAGAGCTAGAGGAAATCTCATTTCTATTCTCGTAGCTTCGACCCAGTTCAACTCTGATGTCATCGTCGAAGAGGTCTCCCATTCTTTCCAATCGGTGTTTGTGCCCGCATCTTAGCCTATGGTTCGGTCGGGCCACTCTTTATTCGGATCGCGTGTGCATTCAGGGATGGACGTGGCAGGGGCGCCATCGTCGAGTCGTTCCCTTAGAGCGCATCGAGAGCGTCAAGTGGTGGGCCGTGACCGACGACGTAAACGTGCTGCTACGTCTGGACGACGGTCGGGCCATTCCCCTCCAATTGCGGCGAGGGGCCGGAAGCTGGAATGCAAAGCTGCACGACCTGCTCGGGCAGAGCATGCTGTCGCATCACGCGTTGCCGGATGGCGAGCCGGAGAATAGCGTCGAGCGGACCCCCTCGCCGGAATGAGAGGGGACCCTGCGTCGGTGCGGGACGTGAAAAGAATGATGCGTTCTCTCTGCTTCTCATTCGTTTTGCGTCATGCCTGTGGCTCTGCCCCCCCGTCTCCTCGCCGTTCTCTTGGTTGTCGCTGTCGGAAGCCTCGCCCTTTCCCCTGCCAGTTCGGCGCAGTCGAGTGCTTCGGTCCCGGCGCTCGATAGCGCGCTGGTTCAGGTCGACACGCTGCGGGCAGCGGGCGACTTTCGGGAGGCGCTCGCCCGACTCGAACCCCTTCGCGACGAGCACGGCGACGACGCTGAAATCCTCTGGCGACTGTCCTTTACGCACGTCGACATTGCGAAAACCCTCGACGGGGAGGACGCACGAAAGCAGAGGTACAACGAGGCGCTCTCGCTGGCGGAGGCGGCGCTTGCGGCGGACACCTCCAATGCGCACGCCCACCTTGCGAAGGCCATTGCGGAGGGCCGCATCGCGCTGGATGCCGGGACCAACGAGCGCGTGCGGCGATCGCGCGCCGTGAAGAGACACGCCGATCGGGCCATCGAACTCGACTCGACCCTGGACGGCGCTTACCACACACGCGCCCGATGGAATCGAGGGGTCGCGGACCTCGGATTTTTCTCCCGTGCGATCGTAAAAACGGTCTACGGCGGCCTGCCCGAGGCCTCCTTCGAGCAGGCCGTACAGGACTTCAAACAAGCGATTGAGCTGCGCGACGAGCGCCTCCACCGCCTGGAGCTGGCCAAGACCTATCTCAAAATGGACCGAGAGCTTGATGCACGACGAGAGCTGATGAGGGTGACGGAGATGCCTGCCAGGGAGCCCTTCGCTCCGCAGTATAAGAAGGAGGCCCAGGCGCTTCTCGACGATCTGGACTGACGGTGCGGTTCAGCAATCGCACGTTGGCGTTTTCCCGACCGTGGAAAGGCGCAGTGCTCCTGTTTGCGGGCGGTACCAGGAAAGTACGAGAGGGGGACGCACGGATGCGGGGGCGTAGCGGCCGAGCAATCGGGGACCGAGTTTGTCGCTCATTTACACGCTGC
>CAZSBW010000418.1:0-3159 GCA_964604815.1 uncultured Salinivenus sp.
CGGCGTCCAGTTCCTCGCGGAGGCGGCGGCGCAGGCGCTCCTGCAGCGTGAGGACGCCGCCCACCCGCTGCCGCAGTACGTTGGCGTCGAACGGCTTGGTCACGTTGTCGTCGGCCCCTGCCTGCAGGCCTGCCACCTCGTCGCTCGTCTCGGCGCGGGCGGTGAGCATAATGACGGGGATCGCCTCCGTCTCGGGGTCGCCCTTCAGGCGGCGCGTCATCTCGTGCCCGTCCACGGAGGGCATCATCACGTCCGCCAGGACGACGTCCGGCAGCGCTTCGCGAGCCACCTCCGCGCCCTCTTTTCCGTCGGCGGCCTCGATCACCTCGTACTCCGGCGCGAGCACCTGCCGCACGTACCGGCGCACGTCGGCGTTGTCGTCGACGACGAGTATCAACTTGGAGGTGCGAGTGTCGAGGTGCGACTGATCGTCCGGTGCGGTGTCCGATTGTGACGCAGGGGTGTCGTCCTCGGTCGGGGACGAGGCGAGAGGAGAGGGAGACGGGGCGTTTTGTGTCGAGGGCTGAGGGTTTTGTGTTGTGGGTTGAGGGTTCAGCGTCGAAGCGTCGGATGCCTCCTCGTCGGCGAGATGGGGGTCGGCGAGATGCTCGGGGCCGCGAGGGAAGCGGGCCGTGACGGCGGTGCCCTCGCCCACGGTGCTTTCCAGCGTGAGGGTGCCGCCGTGGAGGTCCACCAGGTCGTTTGCGAAGGCGAGGCCGATGCCGGCGCCCTCCTCGGGTCGCGTGCTGGTATCGTCCACCTGTCGGAAGCGGTCGAAGATCTGCTCTCGCTCCTCCTCGGTGCAGAATCAAGCAGTCTTTTTGGGGTAGCGTCATTCCGAGCGGAGCATAGCGAAGTCGAGGAATCTCTCCGAATTCAGCGGAAATGATCGTTCAGAAGCGACGGCCTCGAATATTCGCTCGCTACGTTTTACCAGAAGAGCTTCTGGTCCTAAAGAGACCGATTGAAAGTGCATCGGAGATGCCGGGCCCGGTGTCCCGCACGCGGAGTGCGGCGCCCTCCGCCGTCTCTTCGACCGTGACGGTGACCGTGCCGCCTTCGGACGTGAACTTGATCGCGTTGGAGAAGAGGTTGTCCACCACGTGCTCCAGCGCCTCGGGGTCGACGTACACGGGATCGGCATCGGCGGGAGCCTCGCCCGAGGGTTCCACAGTGAGCGTAAGACCGTGCCGCTCGGCCAGCGGCTCGAAGCGGCGGGCGGTGCGCTCGGTCTCGCCCGGCAGATCGGTGGGGCGGGCGTCAAGCTGGTACATACCGGCGTCCAGGCGGGCGAGGCCCAGAATCTGGTCGATCAGGCGCTGGAGACGACCCACGTTGCGCTCGACGATGCCGAGCTGTTCGGTAAGCTGCGCGGCGCTCTCGACGGCGGCGTCCGCCCGGTCGGGCACGGCGACCTCGATGGCGCCCCGCTCGATTTGCTCGCGCATTTGCCGAATGGGCCCGCGGATCAGGGTGAGCGGCGTCCGGAACTCGTGGGTGACGTTGGCGAAGAAGCGGCTCTTCGCCTCATCGAGCTCCTGGAGGCGCTCGGCCTGTCGTTCGAGCTGATCGTTTTTCTCCCGGATCTCCTCGGTCCGGTCGGCGACGGTCTGTTCGAGTACCTCTTGTCGCCGGCGCAGGCGTCGGGTGCGCCACTGCACCGCCGCGGCGCCCAGGCCGAGCGCAAGCAGCACGTAGAGCGCGTAGGCCCAGCCGGTGCGGTACCACGGAGGGAGCACCGTGAAGGCGTAGCGGGCCGGGCGCGTGGTGTCGCCGGAGGCGGTGCGCGCCCGCACGGCGAACGTGTAGTCGCCGGGGGCGAGCCGCTGGTAGGCGTGCTCGGGAGCCCGCGTCCAGTTCGACCAGTCGGCGCGGCGGCCCCCGAGGCGGTACTGGTACTCCACGGCTTCGGGACGGACGAGGGTGGGCGCGCCGTAGGCGATGCGCACACCCCCCAGGTCGTACGGCAGCGCCTTCGTCGCGCCCGCGTTCCCCCACGCCACCGTGGAATCAGTCCCAGCCGCGTACACCCGATGGATCTGGGGCGCGGGGGAAGTGCCGCGCGAGCCTGCGTCCGGCGTATAGCGCACGAGGCCGGACCGCTCTGTGCCCATCCAGATTGTTTGTCCCCCCTCCTCAACGCGAACCGTGCTCACCTCGCGGTCCCGCAGCCGGTGCAGCCGTCCCGGGGTCCAGCGCCACTGTCCATCACGCGCCCGCCACCGGCCGGGACGGCCTCCAGCGCGACCGTCGTAGACGAGTACGCCGTCGGAGTTGGCCACGTAGAGGACGCCGCTCGAATCCTGGACGGCATCCCAGTTCTGCCGGTCGGCCTCGTAGTCCGCCGGGGTCCCGAAGCGGCGGGACAAGCGCCCGGCCTCCGGGGCGTAGCGGGCGGGGCGGGCGTCCGGTCGGGTCGTGTCGGGGGAGGAAGCACTGCGCAGGCCCGCCTGTTCGGTCGCGAGGGCCCCGCCCGATTGCCCTCCGGCCAGCAGTCCCAGGGCGACGACGAGGACGGCGAGCCGGTAGGTCCACGGATGATTCGGAATGAAGACCGCACGCACAACCACGTTCGCACCTGCCTCGCTTCGGCGAGTGTAATTCAATCGGTAGAATAGCGGTCGCAGGTGAGAGCGTCCAGCAGGGGGGGCAACTCAGAGCAATCCTATGTTGAAAGCTTCGTCGACCGAAGGAGGCTCCGCTCCCGCTGATCGTAGGAGGGACGCCGGTACTGCACAGGAGAATGGGGGAATGGGAGCGCGGGAGCACCGAATTTCCGCCCCAATAGAACGCTGAGAGCAGGTCACCGTCGCTAAGATGCGATTGCCGTGGCACGGGGGGAAAGTGAAGAGATCGCAACTACAGCTCCCTCTGGGCGCTTTTTTACAACACGGGAAGAGATGCGTGCGGAAGCGATGCCGGGCCGGCTTTCCTATCCGCCCGTCGAGCCATACATTGCGGACCGCACGATTATCTCACTTGTCCCGCCGTCCCATGCACGCGTTCCGGGTCTCCCTCCTTGCTCTTCTCGTCGCGTCTGTTTCCATTCTGTCGGCCTCCGCCCAGTCCGGCGACGGGGGCGGCGACCGGCTCACGGGCGAGGACTACGCCCGCAGCCCCGTGACGGCCGCCAACGGCATGGCCGCCACCAGCCAGCCG
>CAZSBW010000419.1:0-3158 GCA_964604815.1 uncultured Salinivenus sp.
GGCGCTGGCGCACCTCGTCTTCGGCGAGGACGTCGAGGTCTTCAATCGGCTCCATGGCGATGAACGGGGGTTGTACGAAAGAGGGTGTGGACGAAACGAAGGGGGCCTCGCGACGGGAGACCGGACTGCTTTTGCATTCGAGGCCGAGGCGAACGTTCCCAGCCACATCGTCAATTCCTGCCAGCAGTGCGCAGATTGTCGAGCAGGGGCGACGACGAGCGCGTGCCGGCCGTGACGGGGAACGATCGGTCGGTGTAATTTCTAAGTAGATCCGCAAAAGTACGTTAGCGCTACGCATCCGAAAAACCCTTCATGAGCACGTCATCCTGAACTTGATTCAGGATCTCACTGATGGTCAGCGCTGCTCAGGGCAGAAAGATCCCGCATCGAAGTGCGGGATGACCGCTGAGTTTTTCGGATGCTTGTTTAAAGTATTTCCTCCGTCCTGCTTAGCAGACGATAGACCCGGCAAGAAAAGTCTCGCCCAAAGCCCTACTGCAAGCATCTTCCAACAGACATGAGTGCATCCGAACCGTCCACAGTCGCCCCGTCCGACGAGGCTGCCGACTCTTTCCAGCCGGATGACCACGCCAAGATGGTTCTCCTGCCCGTTCTGCTGGGCCTGGGCGCTGGTTCCCTGTTCTTCGGCCCGGGGACGCTTGTCGAAAACGCCGTACCAGCTGGGATTCTGCTGCTGTTTGCGGTTCTGGATGGGGAGCAGCTGTACCGAAAGTGGGAGGCGATCTCGTGAGGAGAACCGCTTGGGAGAGAAAAGCCCAGACGGGGAGCGGCGTCACTCCGTCGCCCGGCTCAGCCGGTGGGCCTGCCGGGTGGGTTCGGGAATCTTGTAGCGGGGACTGCAGTCGAGCGTGAGCGACAGGGCGTCCTCCAGCGTGATGCGGTGGCCCACGCTCACGTAGACGGGATTCACGTCGGTGCGGGTGCGGAGGACGCTCCCAATCGTCTCGCCGTCGTCCATGAGCGGGACCCGCGCCCCCTTTTCCGAATTGAGTGCCCCCCGCGGCTCGCCCACGAGGATGGATTTCGCAACCCCGAGCGTGGGGTGATCGAGGAGCACGCCGAGGTGACACGCAAAGCCGAAGCGGCGGGGGTGCGCGAGGCCGTGGCTGTCGGTCATCAGCACGTCCGGCGTAACAGACAGCTGCTCTAGCGCCGGGAGCACGGGCGGAGTCTCGCGGAAGCTGAGCAGGCCCGGCACGTACGGGAACGGCACCTCGGCGCGGTGAATCGCCCGGTCCACAACCTCCAGGTCGGGCAGCCGCAGGACGGCTACAGCCGCCTGGGCGGTGTCGTCGCGGATGCTCACGTCGATCCCCGCAATCGTGTCAATCTCGTCCGGGAGGGGGCTCACCTCTACTTCCGAGGCCAATCGACGCTGGATGGACGTTGCTTCCTCGGGATCCACGTCCCAGGAGTGATCGTGTCGAAGCGAAACGGCCATGAAAGGAAAGGGGGAATGGGACCTCAACTGAGGATCTGAAGTTAGGAAGTGTCCTCCTGCGTCCCAAACTCGCAGCTGAGCAGGGCGGTCGTGTGTTTGAAATTTTCTGTCAAGGGGGGACGGCTCATCTGCCTCCGACGGAGAATATGGCCGGAAAAGCGCGGGGGAGTACGTCCCGATTTCCATCGGGGAGGGCAAATGGGGGCGCGCGGTCGCACTGCTTCGATAGAGCGCGCAGACGAGCCGGTAGCTTCAAGATGCGATTGCCGTGGAAACCCTAAGAAAAACGTTATCCTGGATGCGGACGTTCGGAGGTCAAGCTGTGCTTATTCTTCTATTGGCTGGTCTTAGCGTGAATCTGGCGCATTCACAAAACGGTCCTGGGGCGGGTGTTTCAGACGACGGAGCTGATTCCTGGACGCTGGTTTGGGCCGACGAGTTCGAGACGGAGGGCCGACCAAGCCCGGAGAAATGGAACTATGAACGGGGCGGCGAAGGGGGCGGCAACAACGAACTTCAGTACTACACCGGCGATCGTCCGGCGAATGCTCGGGTCCAGAACGGCCGCCTCATCGTTGAGGCCCGAAATGAACGCTGGAAGGGACACTACTACACGTCGGCTCGGCTCACGACGGAAGGGAAAGGGGACTGGATCTACGGGCGGGTCGAGGTGCGGGCGCGGCTGCCGTCGGGGCGCGGGACGTGGCCGGCGATCTGGATGCTCCCAAGTCAGGAGGCATACGGGGACGAGCACTGGCTGGACAACGGCGAGATTGACATCGTGGAGCACGTTGGGTACGCCCCCGACACCGTCCACACGACCGTCCACACGCGGGCCTACAATTCCCTCGACGGCTCCCAGCGCGGCTCCCAGGTTCGCGTACCGGACGCTCGGTCCGACTTCAACGTCTACACCATCGAGTGGACGCCCACTGAAATTCGCGGCTACGTCAATGACCGCCACCACTTCACCTTTGAGAACGCACGGCGCACCGATCCCGGCGCCGACTACCGGCAGTGGCCGTTTGATCAGCCGTTCCACCTCATCGTGAATCTGGCGGTTGGGGGAACGTGGGGCGGGGCTGAGGGCATCGACGCCTCGGTCTGGCCGCAGCGCCTGGAGGTCGACTACGTTCGAGTGTATCAACGATCAGATTCGTGAGAAGCGTGGGGCACAGTCAACTTTCAGTGAATTGAGGCAAAGTGGAATCCTGATCGCATTCTGGGCATTGGTACAATCTCCCGAGCGGAAACGGCGCTCGCTCCGACTCCGGGTCCATAGCTCAGCTGGTTAGAGCGCTACGTTGACATCGTAGAGGTCAGTGGTTCGAGTCCACTTGGACCCACGGCTGCCGCTCTCAGTCCCGACAGCTGTCGGGGTGGAGCGGCTTTTTTGTTGCTCTCATTCCGCAAGTCGCCGTTGCGTTCACCCAACCCTGCCCCCAATGCCCGACGTACAGGACGACACCATCACCATCACTCTGCCCGACGGCTCCGAGCAAGAGCACCCGGCCGGGACGACGGGCCTGGAGATTGCCGAACGCATTGGGGCCGGCCTGGCGCGGGATGCCCTCGCCATCAAGGTGAACGGAGAGGTGCGCGACCTCGACCGGCCCATCACGGAGGACGCCGAGATTGCGATTCTGACGTGGGACGACGAGTAAGGCAAAGAAACCTTCTGGCACTCCTCCGCCCA
>CAZSBW010000420.1:0-3157 GCA_964604815.1 uncultured Salinivenus sp.
TCGTGGAGGGCACCAGCAAGAAGAGCGACGAGCAGCTCTTCGGCCGCACGGACACAAACAAAGGCGTTGTTTTCGACCGTGAAGAGTACGAGCAGGGCGATTACGTGAAGGTCCGAATTGAGGACTGCACCTCCAGTACGCTCCTCGGCACGGCAATCGAGAAGACGACGCTGGAGGAAGCCGCCCGCACCAACTCGATCACGACGGAACCGGCGGTGGCATAGCCAGAAATTCTTATCTCACCGAGTCATTCGGACACTGAAAGAACGCACCATCCGCCTTACCGAGCGGGACGCGGAAACGCTGAAATCGTACGCACAGGAGCATGACCTCACCGATCGACGAGGGAATACAACGCTTTGTCGCGTCGCTCCGCGATCAGGGCAAAGAGACCATTCATCCAGAGATGCGGGCTATCAGTGGAGTCGTTCGTCCCATCCGACGTGGACGCGGAGGAGGAATACGGGCGTCATCAACGCCAGAAACACCCCCCATGACCATCTTCGTCGATTTGAGCGTCGTGCTCGACGTCGTACAGAAGCGCGGCCCATCCTTTTGGCAGCACCCATTCTCGTGAAAGCCCGGATGGATAAGAAAAATTATTCTCCGCTACGCAATCGGCGACATCTGCCAGATCAGCGGCGCAAGTCCACTATCTTGCGGTTTCGAGCACTGGAAGTTCAGACTCGGACACCGACGGGCGAACGGATCCTTCTCGACGCGCAGCGGCCGCCTCGATTTCGTGAACGAATCGCATCCGCGACTGCCGCACCCACTGTCGAAAGTGAGCAGCATCGGTCGTGCGGCGCGAGAGAAAGTCACGCAGGCGGTCAATGTCAAATCGCGTGCTGCGGATGCCAGCCTGCACCCGCACCGTGTCGACCGCGTTGCAGAACTGTTCGAAGTGCCCCTCGACCGGTACCACCTGCACCGGCTTGCCCAGGTACATCGCCTCGGCAATCGACTCGAACCCGGCCGTTGAGACGACCCCCCGACAGCGTGCCATGAGGGACAGGAATTTCTCGTCGTCGAGCTGGTGAAAGGTGAGGGTTTCGTCGTAGTGTTCGACGGGCGCTGCCTCGGGCCGATCCCAGAAGCAGTGCAACCGCACCTGCGGGTTCTGCTCGTGCCAACGGATCACTTCCTCGGCGTAGCCGCTGTTCAGAATGTAGACGAGGAAGAAGGGTTCGGTGCGCTGAGTCGGTTGCTGGAAGACGGAGCGTCGGAGGAGAGGCGGAAGCACCACGAGCCCATCGTTCGGTTGATCGGGCGCCGGATAGAACGACAGCGCCAGGCGCCGCGCAGCGCCCCAGGCCGTCACCCTCGCAAACGTTTTGGCGCCCCATCGCTGCACCCACCATCCCGATGGAAACTCGTAGGCGGGATGGTGAAACATGTACTGATGCGCCACGGCCACAATGGGGGCGGAGGGCCGGTAGCGCAGAGCGTAGAACCCGCAAAGCGGTTCGAAGAAGTTGACAATGACATCCGGCTCATGCCGCTCGACGACAGCGTCAATCACCGAGAGGCTGTTCAGAAACGTCGGGGTACGCGTCAGTTCGTGAACCAGCGTGGTCCAGGGCCGCACCGACCGGTCGTCGCCATCGGGGACGAAGCTGGGACTGTCGACGAAGGTGACCGGCGTCTCGAATGCCTCCGAAAAGAAGGCCGGTACGGTCCGACACTGGCTGTTGCCCACGATCACCCCCTCGACCTGGTGACCCGCCTCAACCAGCATCCGACGCAGCGACATGGCCTGGGTGAGGTGGCCCCGGCCTTCCCCCTGCACGATAAACAAACAGCGTAGGGACATCCGTCTTCGATCCACTGCGGTGGGAAGCACGACACTTACCAACGTACAAAAGGAAACGTGGATCTGCATGCCCTCAGAATCGGCCCCCACGGCAATCGCATCTTGAGGCTACCGGCTCGTCTTCGCGCTCCATCGAAACAGTGCAACGGCGCAGTTCTCTCCCACTCGCCCTCTCGTCCGCGCTTTTCCGGCCGTATTCCCCGTTGGAGGCAGAGGAGCCGTCCTCCCTCGACAGAAAATTCTGAGCATACGATCGCCCCGAGTCAGACCCGACCGTCGCGCGCCACAGCGTCACAACCGGCCGGGCTATACGTTCGCACCTCACCGCTCCCACCCAAAGCTTCGCAAATCGATTTTCGGGGCGGGTTTGTACCCCGAACGTATACGTACCGGTGGGATCCCGCGGACACAGCCCTCGTTTCAGCGAGCGTTCTCTTTTCGTCGAACGACTCCTTTTCTCGTGACTCGCCTCCGCTTCCTTCCTCTCTTTCTGCTAATTGGGGGACTCGTGGGCTCTCCTGCCTCCGCCCAGAAGCAGTCTCCCCAACTCGGATTCACGATTGGGGTCAATCTCGCCACCCTGGAGGCCCCGGATGCAAACCCGGACATCCGCCAGCTGTTGTCGCTAGGTCTCGTCGCACAGATGGACGTGGTGGGGCCGCTCTCGGCAGAAGGCCAGTTTCTTCTCGCGCAAAAGGGAGCCGTCGTCCAACAGGGCGAAAACGCCATTCGGTACGGGGCCACGTATGTCGAGCTTCCCCTGCTCCTTCGCGTGAAGGGGCCGTCTCTCGGATCGGTCACGCTCTATGGTCGGGCTGGGGGCTTCGGCGGCCTCAAGGTGTTCGAAACGCAGCGGGCCGGAAGCCAAGGATTGAGTCTCCGGCTCGAAGATCTGGGCACGGACGTGTCGTTCTTTCGGCGAACCAATGCTGGAGTGGTGGGCGGAATGGGCGGCAAAATAGCCCTCGGCGGTGGGCGACGCCTCCGTCTCGCCGTTCAGTATTCACACGGACTGGTCGATGTGGCCCGCTCCATCGACGAACAACCCTTTTCGGCTCCATTCCCCACCGAGGCCTACACGCGAACCGTCTCGATCATGCTCCGCCTCGGTCTCTGACTGCAGCGCCACCGATCGGAACGCACGGAACTCAATAACGGAGCCTCTGCGCAGGGAGGAGATCTTTTCCCGTCTCCCGGCGTCTGACCGGGATTTGAGCATCAGGCCGCCGCGTTTGCAAAACGGCAATCGGCCCCTTTCCTTGAATCAATCTACCAACTGCGCTTTTCTCTCTGTCGTCCCGACCGGCACTCTGGGGTTGCGACGACCTAGGATTGTGACAATCT
>CAZSBW010000421.1:0-3150 GCA_964604815.1 uncultured Salinivenus sp.
CGAACTCGGTGTACATCATGTCGGCCCCGTAGCGCTTGCAGAGAATGCGGAACGGGGGGTCGCTCACGTCCTCCATCGGGGCGAGGAAGAGGGGGCGGTCGTCAAAGTCGAGGTGGCCGATGCGCATGCGAGACACAAAGCCGAATTTCGGATCCAGGGCGCGGATCGTTGAAAACGAAGCGAGGGGCGGCGGTGGTTCCCGGGCAAGACGAAAGAGGGAACGAAACGGAGGTCCTGTGGACAATGTGTCCGAACAGGTGTAAAGGAACTCCCCGATCTGTGCGACGCCTGTGCCCGCACACGTCCCAGCACAAACGCGAGAAAGCGGCAACCGGGCCCCATCGCTCGAATCGAATTTTCGATAAGCGATCGCTCCGAGTCCGCTTCCACTTGTCACTGCCCCGCGCCGTCCCGATGTTGTGTCTCTTCCACCGATCTTCCTTCAATAGCGACGCCCTTTCATGTCGGAGCCGGTTGCGTCGTGGGTGGTCTGCAAGTTTGGGGGCACGAGCGTGTCGAGCCGGGCCCGCTGGGACACCATCGCCGAGGTGGTGCGCACGCACCGAACGGAGGGGCGCCGGCCGTTTCTCGTCTGCTCGGCGCTGCAGGGCATCTCCGACCAGTTGGAGGCGTTGCTGCGGGAGGCCGAGCACGGCGACCCCTGGCCCACGCTCGACGCGGTCCGGGATCGTCACCGCGCGCTGGCCCACGAACTGCAGGTGGACGCAGACGCCGCACTGGCCGGCGGCTTCGAGCGGCTGGAGCACCTGACGGACGCCCTCGTGGAGGCCGGCGCGCCGTCGCCCCGCCAGCGGGCCGCCGTCCTGGCTTCGGGGGAGCTCTTGTCCACCCGCCTCGGCGTGGCCTACCTGTCGGCCCGGGGACTGCCGGTGGAGTGGCTCGATGCCCGCGAGTTTCTGCGCGCCAAGGACGACCCGCACGCGCCGCCGCGCCGCCAGTACCTGGCCGCCCGCTGCTCCTCGCACCCCGACCCCGTCCTGCAGGCTCACCTCGCGGAGCGACCCGACGCGGTCTACCTCACGCAGGGCTTCATCGCGGGCAACGCCCTCGACGAGACCGTCCTGCTGGGCCGGGGCGGCTCGGATACCTCCGCCGCCCACTTCGCGACCAAACTGGGGGCCGAGCGGCTCGAAGTCTGGACGGACGTGCCGGGCATGTTCACGGCCAACCCGCGCGAGATCCCCTCGGCACGCCTGCTGCGCCGTCTCGGCTTCGACGAGGCCCAAGAGATCGCGACGATGGGCGGCCGGGTGCTGCATCCGCGCTGCATTGGCCCCGTGCGCCGGCATCAGATTCCGCTCCACATTCGCAGCACGGACGCGCCGGCCCAGGACGGCACGGTAATCACGGACGACCGCCCCGACCGGGGACCGCAGGTGAAGGCCGTCTCGGTCAAAACGAACATCCCCGTCGTCAGCATGGACACGCTGGGGATGTGGCAGGAGGTCGGCTTCCTGGCGGACGTCTTCCAGATCTTCAAGCACCACGGCCTTTCCGTCGATCTGGTGGCCACCTCCGAGGCGAACGTGACGGTGACGCTCGACCCGACGGCGAACGCCCTTGACCCCGACGTGCTGGACCGCCTGCTGCACGACCTCAACCAGTACTGCGACGCCGAGGTCATCGGCTCGTGCGCCATCGTTAGCCTCGTGGGGCGCCACATTCGGTCACTGCTCAGCGAGCTGGGACCGGCGTTCGAGGTGTTCGACGAGCAGACGGTCCATCTGGTGACCCAGGCGTCGAGCGACCTCAACGTGAGCTTTGTGGTGGACGAGGACCAGGCCCCGCGCCTCGTACGGGAGCTCCACGCTCGGTTTTTCGGAAGCCGGGCCCCGGACGCTGTCTTCGGCCCGCGCTGGCAGGAGCTCACGGACGCGACGGACGACGCCCCCGGCCGTTTGGCCGACGCGTGGTGGCGCGACCGGCGCGCGGCCCTGCTGGAGAGGGCCGAGCAGCAGTCGCCCTGCTACGTCTACGATGAAGGCACAATCCGGGCACGAGCCCAGGAGGTGCGCGGCCTCGCTCCGGTGGACCGGGCCTTCTACGCGGTGAAAGCGAATCCGCATCCCGGCGTGTTGCGGGTGCTGGCGGCGGAGGGCCTGGGCTTCGAGTGCGTGTCGCTCGGGGAGGTGGAGCGGGTGTTCGATGCGTGTCCCGACCTCGACCCGAACCGTGTGCTCTTCCAGCCCAACTTTGCGGCGCCCGCCGAGTACGCTCGGGCCTTCGAGCACGGCGTGCACGTGACGCTCGACAACGTACAGCCCCTCGCGGAGCACCCGGACGTGTTTGTCGACGAGACGATCTTCGTGCGGGTGGATCCGGGGCAGGGGCAGGGTCACCACCGCCACGTGCGCACCGCCGGGGCGCAGTCGAAGTTCGGCGTCGTGCCCGACGACCTGGACCGACTCCGGGCGGCGGCCGACCGGGCCGGCACCACCGTCATGGGGCTGCACGTGCACGTGGGCAGCGGCATCACCGAGGAGGACACGTGGGCCGACCTCGCCGACTTCCTGGTGTCGCTGGCCGGCGACTTCCCAGACGTGCACACGATTAACGTCGGCGGCGGGCTCGGCGTGCCGGAGCGTCCGGGCGCGTCGGCCCTTGACGTGAGTGCCCTCGGAGCGGTGCTGGATGAGGCCGCCGGACGGTCCACGGCGTACGACCTTTGGCTGGAACCGGGACGCTATCTGGTGGCCGAGGCCGGCGTCCTGCTCGCCCGTGTCACACAGACGAAAACGAAAGGCCCCGTGCGTTACGTGGGGCTCAACACCGGCATGAATAGCCTCCTCCGCCCGGCCCTCTACGGCGCCTACCACGAGATCGCAAACCTGACGCGCCTGGACGAACCGCCGTCCGTGACGGCCGACGTGGTGGGGCCCATCTGCGAGACCGGCGACGTGCTCGGCCACAACCGCCGCCTGCCGCCCACCGAGCCCGGCGATGTCCTCCTCGTGGCCACGACGGGCGCCTACGGCGCGAGCATGGCCAACCGGTACAATCTCCGGACGCCCGCCGAGGAGGAGCTGATTCGTGAACCGTGATGCATGGAGACGGAGGGGAAGAACCATTCGCACTCTCAGGCTTCACGCATCACGCCAGGTGTTATACCATCTGCTATGGATCGCTAAG
>CAZSBW010000422.1:0-3143 GCA_964604815.1 uncultured Salinivenus sp.
TGTGGTCGTCCGAGGAGGAGTGGGGGAGGAGGCGCACCACGTCGGCCACGAGGCACACCGGCCCCCGGCCCTCGCGGATGTGCTGGATGGCCGCCTGAGCCGCGGAGGCGCTGGCGAAGAAGTCGGTGCCGTCCACCCGCATGCGGCTGAGGCCCTCGTAGCCCGCCGCCAGCTTGTAGGGCGTGCCCCCGGCGGTCTGCTCGTCGATGGGCACGCTGATGGCGTACTTGTTGTCCTGCACCACGAAGAGGGCAGGGGCGCGCTCGCGAGCGGCCCAGTTCAGCGCTTCGTGGAAGTCGCCCTGGGAGGTCGCGCCGTCGCCGCAGGAGACGTAGACGTAGTTGTCTTCGCCTCGGTCCTGAATGGCGAGCCCGAAGCCGAGGCCCGGATTGAACTGTGCCCCGACCGAGGAAGCGGTCGTCATGACGTTCAGGTGCTTCAGCCCAAAGTGCTCGGGCATCTGTCGCCCGCCGGAGTTGGGGTCGTCGGCCTTGGCCAGGTGGGCCAGGATGGCCTCCTTCGGCGTCATGCCGAGGGAGAGGGCCATGCAAAGGTCCCGGTAGTAGAAGCAGAACCAGTCGTTCCCCGGCCCTTCGCCCGGCCGCGAGTACTGGCTGATGGCGGACTGGAGGGCCTCGTGCCCGGCGCAGCCGATGTGAAAGTGGCCCTTGCCCTGCTTCAGCAGCGTCATCATCTTCTCGTCGAGCCGCCGCGAGAGCATCATCGTGCGCAGGCGCTGCCGGAGGGTGTCGGCATCGAAGTCGGCGGGCCCGAGCTGTTCGATGTCGAGGGACCCGTCCGACTCAATCGATGGGATCTGGGGAATGGCGGCGTGGCCGTCCCCGTGCATCAGCTCTTCGACGGGCAGGTCATCCTCGCCCGGGCTCTGCACCGCCTGGTCGGGATCAGGGTCGGGGGCCTCCGCGTCGGGCATCTCCAGGTCGGGCGGGGCCTCCTCCGTGTCCGCCTCGGCGGATTCGTCGGTCGTGTCGGGGTCGGGGGTCGTGTTGTCGTTCGCCATGTCCAGGTCGGTCGTTGCGAAAAGCCATCCGAAAGTCCTGAGGCGCCGATGTCGGCAGGCCGCGAAGACGGAACGGCGGCCCTCAGGGTGAGAAGGACGGGGTCCGGAGGGGGCGTCGAAGCGCTTCCGGCCTCACCTCGGCACCATGCTGTCCCGAGAAGTCGAGACAAACCGCCCTACTATACTGCAACATAGGAACTCGCCCGATCAACAAAAAGATTCCGACGTGCGAGACGCCATTTTTTGGCGGACGTGCACAGAAGGAGTGCCGTCAGGCGTGGGGAAATGGCTGCCTCTTGCCGGTGGCCCGCTTCGATTCCCGCAAGAGGTTTTGCGGTGCGTGAGACGACGTGAGGAGACGGCAGCCGATAATCACGCTTCCACAGCTTCAGGTTCAGGAGCGTACGGCAACTCGAACCAGAAGCGAGTTCCGCGTCCCTTCGTGCTTTCGACGTGGATGTCCTCGCCGTGGGCGTGGATGATCTGCTGCACGATGCTGAGGCCGAGGCCCGTGCCGCCGCTGTCACGGGCCCGGTCCTCGTCGACCCGATAGAAGCGGTCGAAGATGCGTTCGAGGTGGTCCTCGTCGATGCCCTGCCCCGTGTCCACGACCTGGACGCGCACCTTGTCCGCCCGACGCTGCACCCGGCACCGCACCGAGCCGCTGTCGGTGTAGGCAATGGCGTTTTCGACGAGATTGACCAGCACCTGCCGGATCCGCGATCGGTCGGCGTTGACGAAGAAGCGGGGCACGTCGGCCTGCAGGTCGAGGTCTTTCTCCTCGGCCTTCGGGCGGAGCATCTCGGCCACCTCGTTCACCAAGTCCTTCAAGTCGAACACCGCCCGGTTGATGAGATCCTCTCGGTATTCGAGCCGGGCGATGTCGATGAGGTCGTTGAAGAGGTTCTCGAGCCGGTTCAGGTTCGTGAGGGCCTTTTCGGCGTAGGTTTTCCGCTGGTCGTCCCCGAGGCCGGGCGTGCCGAGGGCTTCGAGGTACCCGCTGATGGCAAAGATGGGATTGCGGACCTCGTGCGAGACGTTGCCGATGAACTCGCTTTGGAGTCGGGTCAGGCGTTCGAGCTCATCGATCTTCTCCCGGACGGCCTCGCCGGCGTGGTTGAGGCTGTCGGCAAGGTCCTGAATCTCGGCGGCGCGAGAGTTGACCCGGATCTTGCCGGCAAATTGGCCGTCGGCCACCCGCCGTGCGGTTTCGCGGATCCGAAGAAGGGGCGTTGTGACTCGATAGGCCGCGACGAAGCTCCCAATGAGCGCGAGGATGAGCGCGAGCGCCATTCCCAGAATGAGCACGAACTGCGACCGCTTGACGAGGTCGTACAGCGGGGGTTCAAGCTGAGCCGCCTGGATGATGAGGTCGGCGTTCGGGCGGTAGAGCGCCGCCGCGAAGACGGTGTCCCCTGCTTCGTTCGTGTACCGCGTGAAGCGGGTCGCGTTTTTTTCGGCGCCACGGAGCGACGCGGAGTGCGCAAAGGAGTCCGGCAGAACGACGGGGGTCGACTGCTCCCCCGACGCGCGGTAACTGGTATCGGGCGTGACGACGGCGACGCGCAGGCCCGTTAGCTTCGTCAGGTTTTCCACGATGTCGTGCCGCCGCTCCGGGCTGGCCTGCTCGACCTGCACCGCGATGCGCTCGGCCTGGCCGCGGAGGGTCTGATTCATCGACGTGCGCATCTCCCCCCGCAACACCAGCACGACGTACAGGGCGACCGCCGCGACGGCCATCCCGACGAAGAGGGCAAATGTCAAGACCATCCACGTTTGTGTGGAGGCACGGCGCGGCAGAATGAGGTCGCCAATCGAGCGAAGAACCGACATACGTCAGGAACGAACAGCGGCTCAGTCGGCAGAACGAGCGGAATCGAAGGAGAACGCCCGCTTCCGTTCTGCGTGCGGTCCTCTCCGAATCCGAGCCCTCGCGCTACGCCTCGGCCGATTCTTCCTCGCGAACGAACCGATAGCCGACGCCGCGCACCGTTTGGATGTGCTCGGCGTAGTCGCCCAGCTTCTCGCGCAGGTTCTTGATGTGGGCGTCCACCGTGCGTTCGGTGACCATCATCGCGTCCTTCCAGATCGTTTCGAGCAGCTGCTGGCGGGTAAAGGCCTT
>CAZSBW010000423.1:0-3138 GCA_964604815.1 uncultured Salinivenus sp.
AGCGGTCGCCCGAGAGCTTGTAGCCCATCAGCAGCGTCGAGATGCTGGCGAGGTACGATTCCATCTCGTGGTTGCGGGGCGGGTTGTCGCGGACCCAGCGGGCGTGCCGGATCAGCGCGTCGCGCACGGCGGGGTCGCCCGTGAGCTGGTAGTACTTGCCGAGGCCGCGCGCAGCGTAGACCTGGGTGTAGCCGTACCGGTCCATGATCAGATTGCCGCCCTGCTCCTCCTGCAGCCGCAGCATGCGGTCGACGCGGGCGTCCAGTTCGTCGCGAATCTGCGGGTCCTTGGTGGCGTCGTAGAGCTCGACGAGGTTCCAGACGGAGAGGTACAGCCGCCGGCCCGTGAGGCCGTGCTTGCCGAAGATGCGGCGCTGGTAGTAACCGCCCGTCTTCCGGGCCACCGCCAGGCCGCGGTGGTACCCACGGAGGTAGTACGACGCCAGCCAGCCCGGCACCCACACGTGGGCGCTCAGCATGGCCGTCCAGTGCTGGTCGCCGTGACGGCGACCCATGCCCACGTACGGAGAACCCGGCGACTCCTTCTTGGCGTTCCACCAGTCGAGGGCCGAATTGGAATCGCCCCGATAGTCCCCGTGCCCCGGCCAGTGCGTGTTGTCCACGTCCATCGTGTGGCGGCTCATGGCCTCGGCCGTGAGGGCGTAGTCCCGCTCCCCGGTGCGCATGAACTGCTGCCACCACATGTAATCCTGGGCGGGCTCGTTGTTAGAAAACTCGAACCACCGGTTGCGGAAGTAGTAGTTTTTGCCGTCGCCGTAGGTGAACGCGCCGTACCAGGGCTCCCACTGCTGATTGAAGCGCCACCACCGGAACTTGTAGTCCATGCTTCGCTCGAAGGCAGGAAAGTCCTCGGAGCGGGGGGCCAGGCGGCCGTAGGCGCGGCTCTGGGTGTACCAGGACGGGGGCGCGTGGGCCACCGCCGGATCGAGCACGTAATCGAGAGAACGTCGCACCTTGGCCGGGTCGGCGTCGGCCGAGTGGAAGCGGTACACCGCCTCAGTCGTTTTTGTGAGGCCCTGGGCGAAGTTGTCCACCATGCCGCCGTCCGCCTCGCCCGACCCGCGGGCGAAGTTCATCGGCTGGGCGGAGGCGCTCCAGGCGTAGGCGCGGAGCTGCCGGTCGGCCCCGTCCACCGTGAGTTCCTTCGGGTAGGCCTCCGTGAAGTGCCGCACGCCGACGCTCACGCCGTGCCGCTCGCCCGTGACAGTGATCCACCCCGGCGCCCGCGTCGCGTCGACCTGCTCGGTGCCGTCGGCCGTGATGCGGGCCGAAAAGCCGTCGATGCGCTCGGTGGCCGACGAGTTTGGGCCGTCCCGAAAGGAAGCGGAGTCCGGTCCCGTCTGCACGACGGAGAGGTCACTGCCGTTCGGGGCGCTATGTTCGTAGACCTGCGCGGAGTCCGGCTGCCACCAGTCGCCCCGCCGGTACGCCGTGCGAACGGTGAGCGGCCCGTCGAGTCGGTAGTCGAGCCCAAGGCCCATTCCGGCAATCCGGTCCTCGGGCCGCGTCCACCGCGGATCCCCGGCGAGCGCCTCCTCGTCGACGATGTCCTCGGCGCTGGTGGCGATCTTGGCGTGCTGTCCCTCGACCGGCGGATGCCGGTCGGGCTCGCCGGTGTAGGTGATCGTGTGAAGGACGCGCAGGTACGGCTTCCCGGCGTAGGCGTGAACGCGGGTGACGAACGGGGCGGGATTGTTGTCGTCGCGATTGTACCGGTAGGTACCCTCGATCCGCAGGATGGCGTGGAGGGGCCCGGATCCCTTTTCGTGGTACGTCTGGGTGACGGTGGCCCGTGAGGAGTCGATGCCCGCCGAATCGAGCAGGTCCAGGAACGAGCCGCGGCCCACAGGTTCTGTCGCCACCGTGTCGGCAGGACCGAACCCGTCCCCCGCCGCGTCGAACTCCACGTTGTCCAGAAAGCCGCCGCCCGCCCCCTTGTTGACGTCGAAACGAAGCAGGCCGGTCGAGAGGCTCGCGGTGCCGTAGGGGCGCTGGTTGTTCGCAAACCGGATGCGCTCGCCCGTGATGGGCGCCCGCTCCACGGTCGGGCCGTATTCGAGCTGATACGTGTCGCTCCCCTCTGCAAAGAAGAAGACCCAAATCCACTTCAGGCTGGAGTCGGCCGGCGCCCACGTCGTGACGGGCGTGACTTGGGCGGGGAGCTCGTCGCCGTCGGCGTTCAGCAACCGCACGTGGGCTGGAGAGTCCAGCTCGCCCTTCGGAAACGGCACGCCCACCGTGATGGGAGCGCCCGGCTGCACGTGCTCGACGGTGAGGGGCACCTGCTCCAGTCCCCGCTGCCGGCACCCCATCGCCGCCAGTGCGAGGAGGAGAAGCGCAAGGACGAGTTGGGGTCGGGTCATGATTCCGTCTCTGATTCGAAGGGACATCGCAGAAAAGCGGACTCGTCTTTGCCCACGGACTGCTCTTTTCCACTGCGTTCCACCGTTCAGCGTCTTGACACTGGCCCGCCCACAGAGTCGCTCGTCCAGAAACACTGGGCCCCGCAACCGGTCGCCCCGTTCAGTTGGACGCAGCATACCCCGAGAGAGACCGCCGGGACCGGAGTTCGGGGGTGCCGCACTGCGATCTGTTTATTGATTCCCACCTGGACGCTTCACGCGGGTCGGGTCGGGGGGCTGCTCGCGCAACTCGACGTCCTCCGTCTCCAAGAGACGCATGCCCTCCTCCACCCCTCGTTCCAGCTGCGGGTCGCGCCCCTCCTCCACGAGCCGCGGCGTCATCTCGGCCTCGACGTCCGGCGCAACGCCCTCGTTTTCGATGGCCCACTCCCCGTCGGGCGTAAAGAAGCCGCCGCGCGGGGCCGTGATAACGCCGCCGTCCACGAGCGAGGGGGTGCCCCAGATGCCGACCAGGCCGCCCCAGGTGCGCGTGCCTACCAGCGGGCCAATGTCCATTTTGCGGAAGGCGTACGGCAGATAATCACCGCCCGACCCCGACATCTCGTTGATGAGCATCACCTTTGGGCCCCACACGCCGGCGCCCGGCGAGGTGAACGGCGTCTTGTCACCCACGGGATTGTTGAAGTAGCCCTGAATCTGTCGGCTCATGACGTTCACCATGTAGTCGGCCGCCGAGCCGCCGCCGTTGTAGCGCT
>CAZSBW010000424.1:0-3132 GCA_964604815.1 uncultured Salinivenus sp.
CGCGGGCCTCTGTATTTTTGGCGACGCCGTGAAGCACCGGGCGTTGTATGAATGGACCGGTGCAGAGTAGCCGCCATTGACCGGCGAGCCCGGCTTTCACGGATCTGCTCCCTTTCAGCGTTGGAAGGTTGAAGGTTGGAAGGTGCAAGGTTGTGGTTCTTACTCCGCGTTCGCCGAGTTGGTGGGCTTGCGGAAGACGAGAACGTGCTGGCGGGGGAGCATCTCCTGCGTGGTCACCCAGTCGAACCCGACGGCTTCGAGTTCCTTCCGGGCCTGGGCCTCCGTCATCTTGTGAAGGGGCTTGATGGGAATGCTCGGGTCCTCCTTCCGATACTCGGCGAGGTACACGCGCCCGCCCGGCACGAGGGCGTCCTTGAGGTTGAGCATCATCTCGCGCGGGTGCGAGAACTCGTGGTAGGCGTCCACCATGAGGGCGGCGTCGACCGAGTCGGAGGGAAGATTGGGGTCCGTGGCCGTGCCGCGAACGGGCGTCACGTTGTCGATGTCCTTCTCTTCGATTTTCGACCGCACGATGTTGAGCATCTCGGGTTGGATGTCGACGGCGAAGACACGCCCCTCCGGCACCCTCGGTGCAATGCGAAACGAGAAGTAGCCCGTACCGGCCCCGATGTCGGCCACCACGTCGGTCGGGGCCAGATTCATGCTGTCCACGAGGAGCGCTGGCTTCTCCTTCTCCGCGCGCTCAGGCCGTTCGAGCCAGGCGGCGCCCCGGTGCCCCATCACCTTCGAAATCTCGCGGCCCATGTAGACCTTGCCTGTGCCGTCGCTGCTCGGTTCCGTTTGGGTGTAGACGCCGCTCGTGTCCGTGCGGCCCGACGGGTCGTCCGAGGGCGTCTGGCAACCAGCGATGGGTGCGGCAAGAAGGATCGGGGCCAGCAGCAGCGTGCCCCCGACAACAAGGCGAGCGACGAACCGGACGGTGTGCATTCGGTGCGGAAGGGGTAGGGATTAGGAGTACAGACGACACTTCTGAAACGCGACATGGAACGCAGGGTTGGTAACGAGTTCGGAACCAATGTCGCCCGTTCGGCGGACACGATTACACCGGTGGCGCAAAAGGCAGGATTCGGTGTAGCGGGCCGGGCGTAGCGGTCCAGGCCCGTCGGGCGCGCCCCTGCTCTACCAGTTCCGCATCGCGCAGGTGGCATCCATACGGGGGCGCCCGTGGCCTCCGTCACGACCCGCAGGCCGCCGCGTGGTCCTGATGCGCGTGCGTCACCAGAATGCGGTCGAGGTCGGACGGCAAAACGTCGTTTTCCCGGAGGATCGCCAGCACCTCGTCCGACTCATCTTCGGGACCGGCGCCGATGAAAATGAGCGCGCCGTCTTCCCGCAGGAGGAACGTGTTGGAAACACCGAGGGCAATCTGATGCCCCCCGGAACCCACCTGTCGCACAGACGGGGATTCTGGGAATGCGAATTGACGGATCTTCCTATCAGGATTAGAGACGGGATCTCAGCAGGACGGAACGTTCGCAGAGCTTTTTTTCCCTCTCCTAATCTTCTGGCCGTTCACGTCCCCGCGCTGCTGAGGGGCAAACAGTCGTCACGGGGCGATTCGGAAGCGATCTCACTTCAGCCCCTCCAGCGTCTCCTCCACCACCTCCTCGAACACCGCCGTCGGGAGCCCGAGCTTGGCCAGCGTCTGCATGCCGAAATACGCGTTGGCCAGAGAGTACGCCACGGCCCTCGGATCGCGGTCCTCAGAGAATTCTCCCTGTGCCTGTCCGTGCTCGACGAGGGCTTCGAACCCCTCCCGCATCTGAGCGAAGCTCTCCCGGATCCGCTCGCGCGTCTCGTCGTCGCAGTGCGCCCGCTCGACGGTGGCACTCGCCAGAAAGCAGCCCCGTGTGTCCTCCTTGGCGTCCGGCGCTCCGTCTTCTAGCAGATACCGGATCGCCGCCTGGGCCGAGTCGAACTGATCGAGGAGGTGCTCGAATGCCTCATTGCCCTGCTGGCGATAGTGATCGAGTGCCCGAAGGTAGAGTTCCTGCTTGCTGCCAAACGTGTTGTAGAGGCTGGAGCGGTTCAAGCCCGTGCGATCCACCAGATCCTGGGCACTGGTGGCCTCGAAGCCCTGCTCCCAGAACAGCTCCATGGCCTTCTCCAAAACCGTCTCGGGATCGAACTCTTTGGTGCGAGGCATGGAAGAGGAACACCGAATGAGAAAGGGCAACTATACTCCGCTTCTTTTCGTTCAATACGATTTTTAGCTTTCGGAAAGCTTCTCCGTCAAGCAACGGCCCACAGTCCAAAACTGTCTGGTAAGCAGGCTTGATCATTAAAGCGGTAAAGAAACGACCGTTCCAGTACACCGAGGCGTGCGCGGATTTACAGCGAAAGCGGACGTGTGCGCTGCGGGCATTCCCAGTTTTGTCTGCTTCGTAACAGCATCCCGGCATCCAATATGAAACAAACATTCCAAAACGGGAATAAGGCATGAATAGCTTGGTATGCGAATCAGGAGTTGAATCGAGACAGCCAATTCGGTTGTCTTTACGTCCCGAAAAATTCCCAACTCCGTCATCCCGCACAAGGGAAGCGTGGCTTCCCAGATGCGGGATCTTTTTGACGAGAGCAATCGCCAATATTCGAAAAGATCCTGATCCCGAAAGCATTCGGGAGACGTGCCAAGAGTGGAATTTTTCGGGACGCTGCAGAAAGAAGGCTCAACCCCTGATTCGCATTTGGTACGATCACTCCCCCTCTTTTCTGTCGTTCTACAAACCTCCTCGCCCTACGCTTATGGAGTCTTCCTCCCCTGTTCAGGACAGCACGGTTGTTCAGAATCGCAAAACGGCTACCCCCGACCACGACATTCTCGACCTCTTTGCCAAACGGTGGAGTCCCCGCGCGTTTGCCGACCGATTCGTCGAGCCCGGAAAGATCCGGCGCATGCTGGAGGCGGCACGATGGACGATGTCCTCCTACAACGAGCAGCCCTGGCGCTACGTGGTGGCCTCGCAACACGAGGATCCCGACGGGTACGAGCAGTTGCTCCACTGCCTCAATGAAGGGAATCAGGAATGGGCGCAACACGCTCCGGTGCTGATGATGTCCTTCTACAAGGAGACGTTTTCCGGGAATGGTCGCCCGAATCGATGTGCGCCG
>CAZSBW010000425.1:0-3126 GCA_964604815.1 uncultured Salinivenus sp.
CGCTGGTGGCTCCTACGAGCAGTCGATTGTCGGCCTTGGGTACGAGGTAGGCGTCTGGGCCGCGCACGACGTGACGAAGGTCGAACGTAGGATGGCTCTCCAGTTCGATAATCTGCCCCTTGACGGGGCGAACCGGCGGGAGCACGGCCTCATCTAAGCCCTCGATCCGTCGAGACCAGGCCCCCGCGGCCACGATCACCTGTTGGCCCTCGACACGATCGCCCGCCGCCGTCACGACGGCCGGTGTGTCCGCGTCGGGATCGACCGCCTGGACGGGTGTCTGCGTGTGGATTTCGGCGTTGGGGCGGTCCAGCGCGTCGAGCAGGGCCCGTACAAGCGCCCGGTTGTCGATCTGCGCGTCGTCGGTGTAGACGGCGCCGGCGACGTGCGGGGCGAGGAACGGCTCCCGGTCGCGCGCCTCCGCCCCAGACAGGCGCTCCACGTCGGCCCCCACCTCTTTCTGGAATTTGTAGGTCCGTTCCATCGCGGTGGCGCTGTCCTCGTCCGGCGCCACGGTGAGCGTGCCTTCGGTCCGAAAGCCCAGGTCGATTCCCGTCTCCTCTTCCAGCATTTCCACAAAGTCGGGCCAGCGGCGCAGGCTCTCGCGATTGAGACGGTAGAGCTCCGGCTCTTCGAATTGAAGCTCGGCGTCGGGGGCGAGCATGCCGCCGGCCTTCCAGGTCGCGCCCCGTCTCGGTTCGTCGCGCTCGAAGAGCCGGACGGGCGTCCCGGTCCGGGCCAGTTCCCAGCCGATCGAGAGCCCGATCGTCCCGGCGCCGATGATGAGGACAGGCAGATCGGAATCGGAAGAAGGGGACATACGGGAACGGATATTCGCTGTGATTGGGAGGGCAAATTGCGTATTCCGTATTTCGTATTGCGTCGTCCTCCATCACGCGAAATACGCAATACGAAATTCGCGCCATCAGACCGTTTGCGCGTGGACCGGCTGGTCGTCGTCGGTTTGCCAGTAGGCGTCGAAGGCCATCGCCACGTTGCGCACGAGGAGGCGGCCCCTGGGACGGACGTGGACGGCGTGGGGCGCCAGGGTGACGAGCCCATCGGCCTCCATCGGCTTCAGGGCCTCGAGGGCGTCCGAGAAGGTCTCGTCGAAGTCGATGCCGAACCGCTCTTCGACGGCGACCTTGTCGAGGTGGAAGTGGCACATGAGCTGCATGATCACGTGCCGCCGCAGCCGATCGTCGGGCGTGAGCCGGTAGCCCCGATAGACACCGAGGCGCTCGTTCTCGATGCGGTCGTAGTAGGCCGGGAGAGCCTTCACGTTCTGGGCGTAGGCGCCGTCCAGCTGACTAATGCCAGAGACGCCGAACGCCACGACCTCGGCCCCGGCCCGCGTCGAGTAGCCCTGGAAATTTCTGTGGAGGGTCCCCTCGTCCTGCGCCACCGCGAGCGGGTCGTTGGGACGGGCGAAGTGGTCCATGCCGATAAATCGATAGCCGCCGGGGCCGGTGAGACGGTTGAGGCCCCGTTTGAAGAGGCGCAGTTTGTCTTCGGGATCGGGCAGGGCGTCCTCGTCAATCGCCCGCTGGTGCTTCTTGATGGAGGGAACGTGTGCGTAGCTGTAGAGCGCGATCCGGTCCGGGGCGAGTCGGGTGGTCACGTCCAGCGTCCGTTCTAAGCAGTCGTGGGTCTGGTGCGGGAGGCCGTAGATGAGATCAAAATTGATCCCGTCGAAATCGAACCGGCGCCCCCATTCGACGACCCGTTCGATCTGCTCGATGGACTGAATCCTGTTGATGGCTTCTTGCACCTCCCGATTTACGTCCTGCACCCCTACGCTGAGGCGGTTGACGCCGGCGGAGGCGGCAGCCGCGAGACGATCTTTCGTGAGCGTTCGAGGATCGGCCTCCAGGCTAATCTCGGCGTCCGGCGCAATCGCGAATCGGTCCCGGAGGTGTTCGCCCAGGCTCTGGATCTGCTCGGCTGTCAGGTACGACGGGGTTCCACCGCCCCAGTGAATTTGCACAACGGGACGCTCCGAGTCGAGCCGACGCGCGACCAGGTCGATCTCCTGCTTCAGGGCCGTCAGGTACTTCTCGATGCGCTCCCGGTCTCGGGTCACCGTCATGTGGCAGCCGCAGTAGTAGCAGAGCGACCGGCAGAAGGGCAGGTGGAGGTAGAGCGAAAGCGGGCGCTCGGCTCCGTCCGACGTCAGATCCGCCCAAAAGTCCGAGGGTCCGTAGTCCTCCGTGAAATGCGGGGCCGTGGGGTAGCTGGTGTACCGCGGCCCCGACTGGTTGTAGCGGCGGATGAGGTCGAGGTCGACAGGCAGATCGGTGGTCATGGGCGCGAATGACGGTTGGCAGTATGCGCGACGCTACAAGGTCGCTATGCGCTGAGGGGGACGCTGTAGGGCAGCATTGAAGACCGCTGTAGCGTTCAGCCCCACAGGCGGCGGAATTTACGCCAGTGAGCGGGCCCGGGGGAAGAGGATGTTGTTTTCCTTGTGCACGTGCTGGTGCATGTCCTCCTCCAGCTCGCGGAGCCCGTCCATAGCTGCCCGAAACTTGGGGCACGCGTTCGTCGGGGGCGTGTAGTCGCCGGTAAGCTCGCGGAAGCGCTCCAGCGCCGCGCCCGAGTCGTCGTGCTCGCGGATCATCTTGTCGATGCCCTCTTCGTCGAGGGGCGAATCGCCATCCGTCGAGCCATTTTCCTCCAGGGCCCGTATGGAGGGAAAAACGCGCTCTTCCTCGCTCATCATGTGGGTCTCCAGGTCCAGCTTCAGGGTCTGGAAGACCTCCAGCGTCGGGTCGAGCCAGGCGACCTCCGCGCCGTGGGCCTGCACGACCTGGGTCAGAAGGCGCTCCAGGCGGGGCAGTTCGCGCCGCAGGTACGCGTGGTGGGTATCGACGATGTGGTCGATGAGGGCCCCGAGGGGGCGTTCGGACCAGTCGGTCGTGTCGACCGACACGCTTGCATCGGTGGCCGCGTCCAGCATCCGGACGACCGTCTCGGGGTCGAGGTCGTTCTTGCGGGCGGCTTCGGCGAGGGAGTGGTCGCCGCCGCAGCAGTAATCGATGCCGAGCCGTTCGAAGATGCGGGCCCGGGCGGGACGGTCGGTGACGAGGGTGGCAACGGGAGTATCGAGCATGGCGTTGAGGGTTG
>CAZSBW010000426.1:0-3124 GCA_964604815.1 uncultured Salinivenus sp.
TCTCCTTGAAGGTCGTGGCCACCGAGACGCTGTCCATGACCGCGTCGACGGCCACACCGGTAAGGGCCTTCTGCTCTTCGAGCGGGATGCCCAGCCGCTCGAAGGTTTCCAGGATCTCATCCGGCACCTCGTCGAGGCTATCATACTCGGTCTTGCCCTCGGGGGCGGCGAAGTACCGCATGTTCTGGAAATCAGGCCGCTCGTAGTCGAGGTGGGCCCAGTCCGGATAATGGCCGCTCTCCAGAAGCTGATCGAAGTAGCGGTAGGCCTTCAGCCGCCATTCGAGCAGCCACTCCGGTTCCTCTTTCTTACGGGAAATGTAGCGAACGATGTCCTCGTTCAGGCCCTTCGGGGCCTTTTCCGATTCGATGTCGGTGTAAAAGCCATGCTCGTAGTCTTCGCTGGCCTTTCCCTTGAGGTATTCAGTTTCGGACGTGCTCATAAGGGGGTCTCGTGCGTCTCGTGTGGAGTCCGATGCGAGTGGAGCCGCCAGTCCGGAACGCGCCGGGAGACTAGCCCGATCTCCTTCCGTGTGTAAACTAAGGTTTACAGGCGATACTTTGTCAACGTGCGGTTACAACCATCCACCACTGCCGTCGTTCCGCAGCCGCTCGCGGAGATCACATTTTCATTGCAAGTTGGAGGTGGGGGAGCTCCAACAATCGATCCGCCAGCAAAGGAGGAAGAGGCTTCGGAGCAGGGAAGAAGTTCGTATTGCGTATTTCGCATTGCGTGAATATCCGCTTCAAATACGAAATGTCCCGAGAAACCTTCGTTCGTTCGTTGAGGTACAGGTCATTGCGTTGTCTCTTGCTCCATCAGGGCTGTTTTTACCATGACAATCACGATGACTGACCGCGCTATTGACCAGATTCACGAGGTAGCCGGCAACGAAAACGTCGATTTGAGCGACACGATGCTTCGTGTGGCAGTGGTGCCGGGCGGCTGTTCGGGCCTCACCTACGATCTGGGGTGGGACACGACCGTGCAGGACGAGGACACGGTGGAGCAGCACGAGAACGTCACGGTTGTGCTCGACAAGAAGAGCCGCCTCTACCTCGACGGGTCGGAACTGGACTTTACCGACGGGCTCGACGGGGACGGTTTTCACTTCACCAATCCGCAGGCCACGCGCGAGTGTGCCTGTGGCGAGTCGTTCGCGCTCTAAGAGATTGTCACCCCCAGTGTCAACGGAGGTTTACACTTCTCATTTGTCGTTTCTGGGTTCTCTCGTGGCGAAATCGGTCGTGAATGAAACTGGAGTCCGGTTGGGGGAAAGCGGCCCTGCCGTTCGGCTCTCAACCGGCTCGGTAGCGCGCGGAGGCGGTTCTGCGGTTCTAGCACTTGTCTTCTGGATTTTTATAGCGAGTCGGGTACATTCCTAGTGCGGTCTCAATCGGTCTCTTTGGGACCAGAAGCTCTCTTGGTAAAACGTAGCGAGCGGATATGCGGAAATGTCGCTCTTGAACGACCATTTCCGCTGAATTCGGAGAGATTCACTCCAAGAGCACTCGCACCAACGGCATGACCTACGGCCCCTACGCAGCACCTCGGCTTCGGCGATCTAGATCGCCTCGAATCAAGATCCCCTCACTCGGAATGACTCTACCCCAAAAGGACTGCTTGATTCTGCACTAGTTCGAATCGGGCACGAGTGGGACTCTTCTTTGTTCGGGTGCTTCGGGTCTTGAGGAAGCATCTCTCCCCCCTCCAAAACTTCCCGTCGCAGTCATGTCTTCCGATCTCGATTCTCAGCGAGATGCCACCACGTCCGCGCGTCCCCCCATCGCCCTCTCCGAAGGCACGCGCCTGCGAGAGGAGTATGAGGTGGGCGACGTGCTCGGGGCCGGGAGCTTCGGCATTACGTACCGGGCCCGCGACGTGCACCTCGACACCACCGTCGCGATCAAGGAGTACTATCCGCGTCAGATGGCGGGCCGGACCGAGGGAGACCGCGAGATTCGTCCCCTCACTGCCGAGTCGACCGACGAGTTCGAGTTTGGATTGCAGCAGTTCATGCAGGAGGGGCGCACGGTGGCCCGCTTCGACCATCCGAACATTGTGGACGTGCGGTCCTACTTCGAAGAAAATGGGACTGGGTATCTCGTGATGGACTACTACGAGGGCCAGACCCTGGCCGAGTATCTGGCGCAGAATGGCGGGACGCTTCCGGAAGAGGAAGCGCTCGATGTCATTCAGGATGTGTTGAGCGGCCTTCGTCCCGTTCACGAGGCCGGCGTGTTGCACCGCGACATCGACCCGCAGAACGTGTACCGGACCACGGACGGAGACGCCGTTTTGATTGACTTTGGGGCCGCCCGGGAAGCGATGGGATCGCGCTCCCAGGATCTCTCCGTGATCCTGAAGCCGGGGTACGCGCCGTTCGAGCAGTACGCGTCGGGCGGCGATCAGGGGCCGCACACCGACATCTACGCCTGCGCGGCCACCCTCTACAAGTGTCTCACAGGCATGAAGCCGCCGGAGGCTACCGATCGGGTCCAGAACGACGAGCTGGTGTCGCCCCGAGAGATCCGTGCGAACGTGTCGATGGAGACGAGCATTGCGGTGCGGAAGGGACTGGCTGTGGATCCAGACCGGCGGCCGTCGAGCGTAGACGAGTTTTCGTCGCTGCTCGGAAGCACGCGCACCCTCGGCGACGAGCCGGAGACGACGAGGCAATCGGAGCCGCAGACGGCGCAGGCTCCGGATTTAGAGACCTCGAGCAGAACCGTTTCGGAATCGGATCTTCCGGGGCAGCCGGCCGATCTCGGCGAGGACGCCGCGTCGGACGCGACCGCCGGAACGTCCGCAGTAAGTGCCGTTGGTCTGCTCGTCGGCATCGCGGGCATCGTGGGAGGAACGCTTCTGCTCAGTGAGGCGGGGCCGGTAGAGGTGCTGTCGTTCTTCGGCACCTGGATCGCGGTGTGCTTCGGGCTCGTGGGGCTGTTTCGGGAAGGGGAGAAGGTGATGAGCGGCGAAAGCCGGGCGGCGGTCAGCGACTGGCTGCTGCAGGAGGATTTCGTGGATCGGAAGTCCAGCTGGCCGAAGACGTTCGTGTCGCTGTTCGATGCGCTCTTTACCGAGAAGCACCTCTCCTGGACGTGCTTCCGGCGCTCGGCGCTCA
>CAZSBW010000427.1:0-3122 GCA_964604815.1 uncultured Salinivenus sp.
CCTTCGGCATGCTCACGCAGGACCGCTACGACTGGGCCAACACCGCCGGGCAGGCGCGTCTGGACTGGACCCTCGGGCCGCGCTCGTCGGCCGCCGTGCAGGTGCGCGCCAGCGAACACAGTGTGCATCGCGGCTACCAGATGACCTACGGTTCGCCCAATCCGGAGGAGGACGTCGAGGCTGCCATCGACACCCTCCAGCGCCTCCTCGATCCCTCCGCCTGGCCCGACGACCGGAACCGCATTCGGGAGTGGGCGCTCGACGTGACGGGCAGCTACGCCGTCACGACGCGCCATCACCTCAAGGGGGCCGTGGAGGTGTCGCGTCGGACGAGTGACTTCCGGCTCGGGGGCCGCTTCCTGCGCCCGCTGTCGTTCGCGGACACGCGCTGGCAAATCGGGGGCTACCTCCGCGACGCCGTGTCCCTCGGGACGAACACGACGCTCACGGCGGGCGCCCGCCTCACCTACGTGCCGGCCCGCCGCACGCTCTACGCCGAACCCCGTCTGCGCCTGCACCGGGACGGGACCGTCGCCGGCCTCGGCCCGTACGCGGTGCGCCTGGCGGGCGGGCTCTACCGCCAGTTCGTAAATCGATTTGAAGCGAGTAGCACGAGCCCCACCGCCATCCTGCCGTCCATGCGCTTCTGGCTGCCCGCGGGAGCGGCCCACGCGCCGCCGCGGGCCCTGCACGCCGCGGCCCAGGTCCGCCTCCAGCCGCACGACCGGTGGACGGTGCGCGGCGAGGCCTTCTACAAGCACTACGGGCGGCTCCTCGCGCTCGACTACGGCACGCTCTGGAGCCGTGCCGGCCCGCCCGTGCCCGACTCGGCCGGCGTCTCTCCGGCCACCTCGGCCATCGACGCGACGGACGGATACGCCCTCGGCGGGGGCCTGGCCGTCACCCGCAACGGGGAGCTTCTGGAGAGCACGCTCCGCTACGACTGGAATCGCTCGCGCCGCCGGTTTCCCTCTCGCTTCGGTGGGCGGCGGGTGCCCACGCCCTGGTCCCAGCCGCATCAGTTGTCGCTGTCGGTGACGGTGGCGCCCACCGACGCTCTGCGGCTGCGGCTGCGCGGCGAGCACGGGTGGGGGCGGAGCTGGGGCTTCCGGCGATCCTATTACGACCATCTCGGGGGCCGAGCCCGTCCCGCGTCCGCCCTCGATGCGTCTCTCCAGTCGCCCGGCGCACACACCCTCGCGCCGCGCACCCGGGTCGACCTCGGGGTGGGCTACACGGTGCAGTGGAACGACGTCCGCCTGGAAAGCCAGATCGACCTTATCAATGCCCTCGACCGCCGCAACCCATTCGACTGGGGCGTTCGTCCCGCCGAGGGGGGCGGCACGACCCGCACCACGCGCCGGCTCCCCGGGCGGCGCCTGGTCGGGACCCTTACCCTTGGCTACTGAGCCCGTTTCCGGTTCGAAATGTCTGCTCGCGAACGAAGAATGCTTCCCGGGAGGACTGGACATTCCTCCTCATAACGCTTCGGTAAAACGCCGCTCATTCGGGAGAGTCCTCTTCGCCAGCAGGCAAACGTGATCGGATGGATTCCGCATACCTGCTCGATACCCCCGAATTGGCGTCTCCAATCGCTGCTGCGTCCCGGTCGAGGAGAGGAGGGAAGCGTGGAACGAGAGCGGCGCGGGTTCGCCGCAGAACGCATCCGGGTGTTCTCCGTGGAAAAGGCAGCTGGCCCCAAACACACGACCGTTCCGTCATGGATCCGGCGTCCCTGCGCGCCCACTTTCCGCATACTGCCCACCAGACGTACGTCAACCACGCGGCGGTGAGCCCCATGAGCCGTCCGGTGAAGGAGGCCGTCGGCAGCTACGTCGCCGAGCGGCACGGGGCCGAGCCGGACGCGCCCATTGCCAACTTCGAGTCGTTCCAGCCGCTGATGGTGGAGACGAAGGAGCGGGCGGCGGAGGTGTTGGGGACGACGGCCGAGCGGGTCGAGTTCGTGCCCAACACGTCGGCGGGCCTCAACGTGCTGGCGCGCGGGTTGGACTGGGAGGACGGCGATCGCATCGCCGTGCCCGACGGGTCGTTCCCCACCAACGTGTGTCCCTTCATGAATCTGGAGCAGGAGGGGGTGACCGTCGACTTCGTGCCGACGGACGAGGGGGCGTACACGGTCGAGGACGTGGAGGCGACCCTGCGCCCCGAGACGCGGCTGCTCTCGGTGTCGTGGGTGCACTTCCTGTCCGGGTTCCGGGCCGATTTGGCGGCCATCGGGAAGCTCTGCGCCGAGCGTGACGTGCTCTTCTGCGTCGACGCCATCCAGGGCCTTGGCGCCCTCCAGATCGACGTCGAAGCGGCGGGTATCGACTTCCTCGCGGCGGGGGGGCACAAGTGGCTGATGGCCGTGCAGGGCATTGGGCTCCTCTACTGCGACGAGGCCCTGCAGGACCGGCTCCATCCCCCCACCGGCTGGCTCCACGGCCCCGTCGATTGGAAGCACCTGGACGAGTACGACCTCACGTTCCACGATGATGCGCGTCGCTTTCGCACCGGCACCACGAGCAGCGTCGGCATTGCGGCGCTGCACGCGGCCCTCGGCCTTCATCTGGAGGCGGGCCCGGCGTGGTGCGAGGACCGCGTGCTGGACCTCTCCACCACCCTCGCCGCCAAACTCGCGGACCGTGGCCTGCCCCGCTACGGCACCGACGACCCCACCCACGCCAGCGGCATCGTCACCGTCGCCCCGGATGAGCCCGACGCCCTGTTCGATCACCTGCTGGCGCATGACATCACCGCCGCCGTGCGCAACCGGAAGGTTCGCTTCGCGCCCACGTACTACAACGACGCGTCCGACCTGGCAGTTATTTTGGAAGCGGTGGATTCGTATCAGTGAAGGTGGCGTTTTGACCGTGCGGGAAGTGATTCGTGATGCGTGAAGCGTGATTGGAGCACAGCCCCGTTCTCACGCATCATCCGCGACAGTAGTCGGGACAGGACTGGTTTCACGCTTCACGAACAGTAGGAAAAAGGTAGATCATGGCAACCACTCCCGATGCATTCGACCCAGCGGGCTACGACGCCGACGTCACGCGGGAGGAGAACGTCGTGGAGGTGGTCGTGCCGGAATCGGAGACCGGCAAGCCGCGCATCGACAAGTA
>CAZSBW010000428.1:0-3105 GCA_964604815.1 uncultured Salinivenus sp.
GTCGGCCGGATTTTCGAACTGACCGTCCACCCGCACGAGGTAGTTGAGCCGATCGATGTCGATCGACCCGCCGGGAATGTTCGTGTTTTCGCTTTGGATCGTGGAGATGAGGTCGTTGAAGCTCACGTCGTGGCTCTTGAGGGCCGACAGGTCGGCGTTCACTTTCACCTCCCGGGTGAGGCCCCCGAGCAGATTGGCCTCGAGCACGCTCGGAATGCTTTCGAGGTCGTCCTGCAGGTCGTCTCCCACGTCCTTCAGTCGAGCCAGCGAGTAGGTACCGGACAGATTCACCGTCATGATCGGGAAGTCGTCCGTGTTGATCTCATCGACGAGCGGGTCCTCGACGGCATCGGGGAGGTCCGGCTGGGCGCGATCCACCGCCTGATTGACCTCCTGATAGGCCTTGTCGGTCTCGACGTCCGGCGTAAACTCGATGACGACCGTCGAGACCCCTTCCGAAGAGGTGGACCGCATCTCGTCGATGTCGTTGATCGAGCTGATCTCCTGCTCGATCACCTGCGTGACGGTCGACTCCACGTCGCCCGGGCTGGCGCCGGGATAGATCGACGTGACCACGATCTGGGGGAACTCAATCGAGGGATTCGACTCCTTTGGAATGGTGAGGTAGCTCGCGAGGCCCCCGACCGCCAGGATGAGCGTAAGGGCGGCGATCGCCGTGCGGTACTTGATAGACGTGTCGGTAATTTTCATCGCGGAAGCAGTTTTGCGTGCAGCAGAACGGCGTCGAATCGACGGGAGCAGTTCCTTCCGTTCGGCGATCGACGGTCAGTTCGTTGGGGGGGTAGGGAGGTCCTTTTGCTTCTCGGCAGGAGACCTGCCCGATTGGGTGCGTTCCTCGGCAATCTCGACCGGGGCGCCCGGCGACACGTCGTTCTGGCCCACGGTGACGATCTCGTCGCTGGCTTCAAGCCCGGACTCAACCACCACCCGGTCGCCCGTCTCCGGCCCAAGGGTCACGTCCCGATTGCGAGCTACGGCCGTCGTGTCGGAGCGGTCGACCACGTAGACGTGCGTGCCGGCCTCGTCCCGGACCACCGCCGAGCGCGGAATCACGATTGCGTTGTCGATAACCGTACGAGTCACGCGCAGCTTCACGCTCATCTCGGGTTTGAGGGTGCCTTCTTCGTTGGAGACCGTCGCCTCAATGGTGAACGTGCGGCTGTCGGGATCGATGGTGTTTCCGGCAAACGTGACCTCGGCGGTGCGGGGCGGAATGTTGTACCGGCTCGCGTCGATCTGAATCGGCGTTCCCTCTCGGATGTCGTTGGCATAGCGCTCGGGCACCCCGGCGGTCACTCGCACCCGTCGCACGTCAACGATTCGAGCCACCGGTACGCCCGGCGACACCTGCTCGCCCGCCTCGACGAACCGTTCTTCGACGGTGCCGGTGAAGGGAGCCTCGACAGCGGTGTTCGAAAGGCGCTTCTCGGCCTGCTGCAGGGCCGCTTTCGCCTGATTGCGCTCCGACCGTACCTGTTCGAACTCCAGCGCACTGATGATCGAATCTTTGTAGAGCGGCTGCTGGCGCTCGAAACGGTCCTGGGCGAGGTCGAACCGGGCCTGGGCCTGCTCGACAGCCGCCTGGGCTTCGTCCGCGTCGATGGTCGCCACCGGATCGCCGGTGGTAATGCGGGCGCCTCGGTCGGCCATCATCGTCACGGTGCCGCCGGTCTGGGCCGACAGTTCGGCGTCGTTCAGGGCCTCGACGCTGCCGGTGACCTCAATGACGTCGGTAAAGGACGTGGGGGCGAGGCGGAGGGTTTCCACCCGAGAGGACTGCGGCGAGCGGGCCTCGCCGGTCTGGTTGGAGGCCTCGCCGTCGCTGCATCCGCTCGTGAGGACGAACGTTCCCATCAGCACGAGAGCGACACTCAGAGAAAGGAGGGAGCGAACGGGGGCCATCTGTCGAATCGAAGAGTGCAGGGTAGACATCGTTGTGAACATAGATCTAACCGGAAAGAGGGAGTGCGGTCGGCGGCAGAGCGGGCGGCCCGTCAGCGGCGCGTCATGAGGTAGGATTTGGAGGTCGGCGTCAGGGGCTGGCCCAGGGCCGTTTCGAGGTCGCTGCGCGCAACCAGGTAGTCGTGTACGGCCTGCAGGTAGTTGAGGCGACTCTGGTCGAGCTGGTCGGAGGCTTCCCGAAGCTCAACCTGGCTCGCAACGCCCTCGTCGACCCGGCTCGAGATGTGGTCGTAGTTGAGTTCCGCGCGGCGAACGTTTGTCTGCTGGGACTCGATGCGTTCCCGCGCGTCCTCCAGGTCGCGGAGGGCCGAGCGCACCTCGACTTTCACAGCCCGGCGGAGCCGCTCGCGCTGGAGGCGGGCGCGCTGGCGTTCAATCTCGGCCTGCTGGAGGCGAGAGGTGCGCTGGAAGCCGCTGAAGAGGTTCCAACTCAGCTGGAGGCCGACACTAAGCGACGGGTTCCAGAAGTCGCCACTGAAGAACCCGCGCTCCTCTTTGGCGAAATAGAAGGGCGTGGGCTGATTTGGACGATTCGGATCTTGGGTTTCGACGCGGGTGCGGTCGTCCGGCACGCGTCCTGAGTAACGGAAGTTTGCGACGGCTTCTACCCGCGGAAAGAACGCGGCCCGAGTGGCTTCTTTTCGAATGTCGCGGAGCTCCTCGTTGAGGCGAGCGCGCTTGAGGTCGGGGCGATTCTCGATGGCTTGCTCCACCGCCTTCGACATCGAGATCGTTTCCAGCGAAACCTCTTGCAGACCGTCCTCGCGCTGCTCTTCGAGACTCCCCTTCAGCTCAACCGGACGCTGAGGAGAGAGGCCGATGGTGCGCTTCAGGTTGTCGCGGGCGAGGTCGGCGGCGTTGCGGGCCTGGATCTGCTGGGTTCGGGCGTTGGAGCGCTCCACCTCCGCGCTCAAGCGTTGCGCCTTGGGAACCACTCCGCGCTCGACGCGCGTGGACACCTCCTGCAGGGTCTCCTTGGTCCGCTTGACCCGTTTCTGCAGTACCCGCGCCCGCTCCTGGGCCAGCAGCGCCTGGTAGAAGGCCGTCACCACCTCGTTCGTGGTTTGCTGCACCCGCCGGTCGCGGGCGTGCCGGCTCACGTCCTTGAACTGCTGGGCGCCC
>CAZSBW010000429.1:0-3097 GCA_964604815.1 uncultured Salinivenus sp.
CATTGCGGGCGATGCTCATGACCCAGCTCAGCCACTTCCCCTCGTGGGTGTAGGACCCGTCCCGCATCGCGTTGATCACGCGAACGAAGGTGTCCTGGAAGACGTCGTTGGCCACCGCTCGGTCCTTCACCATGCCCATCAGGTACCCAAAGATGCGGTCCTGGTAGCGTTCGACGAGTTGACGGAAGGCCGCTTCGTCGCCTTCCTCCAAATAGGTTGTTACCAGGTCCTCGTCTGTAGGCTGCATGCGATGTCCCACTCGTTGGCGGAGCCGGGAAGTCGGGAAGCATAGCTGTAGACGTAACGACCGCCCGGCGCGATTATTATGATGGGTTCTGTCTTTGTCCGTCCGTCGTTTCAACGACCAGTGGGCCTCACGGATTCCCGAGGGCGTTTGGAGCGGATCGGGACGTGGATCGAGATCGCGGGCCGGGAAGAGCCTCTACTCACTGAATGAGCATCAGGGCGCCGAAGAGGGTCCCCAGGCCGATGAGGATGAGGCCGATGGCGCGCACCTTCGAGGCCGCCTGTTCGAGTTGCGGGTTGTCCGGATACGTGTCGGTGAAGTACGTGGCCGCGCCCACGAAGCCGGTGCCGGTGACGACGGTGGCGGCGGTGACGCCGAGAACCCAGTTTTGCTCGAAAAAACGCACGAGGGCCACGATCACAGTCAGTAGCACGAGGACGAAAAGGGCCGTGCGGGCACTCGGTACGTTCATGGACGAGCGGAAATCTGCCAATGAAGAAGGGACGGACAAGGCAGTGGCCGGCCTCCGATGGGGGGCACTCATTTCGGCTTCACCGTCACGCTTCGAAGGGTGTCGCCCTCCTCAATGGCGTCGACCACGTCCTGACCGTCGGTCACGTCGCCGAAGACGGTGTGCTTGCCGTCGAGGTGCGACTGGGGGGCGCGGGTGATGAAGAACTGACTCCCGTTCGTATTCGGGCCGGCGTTGGCCATCGAGAGGACGCCGGCCTCGTGGGTGAGCGGATTGTCCTCGATCTCGTCGTCGAACTGGTAGCCGGGCCCACCGCGGCCCGTGCCGGTGGGGTCGCCGCCTTGTACCATAAAGCCCTCGATGACGCGGTGGAACGGCGTCTCGTCGTAGAAGCCCTCGTCGGCGAGGAAGGCGAAGTTGTTGACCGTACGGGGGGCGTGCTCGGGGTACAGCTCCGCCTCAATGGAGCCTTTGCTCGTCTCGAAGGTGGCTTCGTAGACGGTGTCCGTGTCGATTTGCATGCTGGGGGGAGCGTCCCACTGGGGATGATCGGCCATGGAAGGAAAGGGGGATGGAAAAGGGAAAACAAGTCGCGCTCGTCCGACGGGAGGGCGGAGATGGTGTTTCGTTTGCCCGTCCGTTGGCCAACGGCGTGATGGGCGGCAACGACCGCATCGCTGTAGGGGATGGACGATTTTCGGGCAAATCGATGGGCACCGGCACCGCAATTGATCTGAGCGTTTGAAGACCAAGGGGCCGTTTTGTCGAAGAAAAGGAGCTGGATTTGCCGTCGTGTATCACGACCGTTGCAAACTTGTCTCCCGGGCGGTCGTCAGATACTTGTGTCTCGGTATTGAACTTCAAAACCCCTCCGGGTTCGGAATCCGGGACTACCGGCTGTCGGCGAGAGCGTATCAGTGATCCGGAGTGCCTCTTCTCTGCATTGTGGGGCTGACGTTCGACGCGAATGACCAACTCGTCTCCTTCCGACATTGAAGAGATCGCCGAACCGCAGGCGATGCCCGACGCGACGGACTGGAGGGAGGCGGTCGTTGAGCCGAAGTCCAGTCCCGTCCTGGAGCGGCTCTTTCTGCGCCGAGCCGGAGTCGCGCCCAGAATACTGCCCTACATCGCTCCGCATTCCTGGGCCTACCGCCCGCTGCTGTATCTGGTTAATCCGAACCTCCAGGCCCTTGACACCGACCTTTGCCGACGGATCTGCTTCGTCGTGGCGCGAGACAACGCCTGCCGGTACTGCTACGGGAGCCTGCAGACGTTTCTGCGGGTGGCCGGCTATTCGGAGTCGGAACTTCATCGCCTGGAACAGGACCTATACCTCGGCGGCGGGCAGTCAACCAACCGGGACGCCCTCCAGTTTGCCGTTCGTCTCTCTCGCGGTCGTGCCCGGCACGAGCCCACCATCCGGTCCCTGGAAGCAGCCGGCCACAGCACGACGGCGATCCGGGAGATCGCGGGAAATGCGGTCCTCGTGACGATCACGAACCGGCTCGCAACGATGCTGGCCGTGCCGCTCGACGACGACCTGGAATCCGTGACCGCGTCCTGGTACTTCGATCTCCTGCAACCGATTGCCGACACGCTGCTCTCGGGCTGGCAGCGCCTGCGATCGTTTCCCGCGCACCCCCTCCACACCGACGATATCGACGGCCCATTCGCGCCATGGGTGGCCCGCTTGGCGGGGACCTGTGCGGGACGGGTCCTGCACGACGTAGTCGAACGCTGGTGGGGAGAGGACAGTGCCCTCCCGCGCCGCACGAAACTGCTCATTCTGGCAGTGGTGGCCCACGGGCTCTCCCGGCGCGCCCTCACGGCCCGGGTTGGCGAGCTGCTTGCTGAGCAGTACGACGTGTCGGAAACCGAATTCAAAGCCACCGTCGAACACCTGCGCGGCGAGACACTCCAAGAGCAAGAAGAGGCGCTGCTCCCCCTTGCCCGGGAATCCATCCGGTATGAGGTCGGGCACATCCAGCAGACCATTCGTCAGCACGTGGAAGGTCTCTCCCGGGCGGAGGTCGTCGATGGCGTTGCTACGCTCGGGCTGAGCAATGCACTTGCTCGTCTCGACACGCTCGGCACGCTGGAGCCGTAAGAATTTTTGTCCTCGTCCGGGCAAAGAAGCGACCCTGCGTAGTTGGTATAATATTTACTTATACCAAATGCGAGCATTCATTGTGCATTCTGGCCTATCCCGTCCGCGTAGGGACGCATCGCCATGCGTCCCTACATCGACGTTTGAGGTACAAGATTGGCAAGAAAACCCTGCTCACAGCCGCGGGAAAGGTGCACAACAAACATTCGCAAACGGTATTACCCGTGCACGGATCAGTAAGATTGGGCGCGTGCGAAGGACGTTCAGA
>CAZSBW010000430.1:0-3091 GCA_964604815.1 uncultured Salinivenus sp.
CATCCGGTGGGCGTGGGAGCTGCTGGTGGAGCGCTGGGGGTTGGCGCCGGATCGGCTCTACGCCACCGTCCACGAGGGGGACGATGACTTTGGGCTCCAGGCGGACGAGGAGGCCTACAACCTCTGGCTCGACGAGACGCCCATCCCGGAGGAGCACGTCCTCTATGAGCCCTCGAAGGAAAACTTCTGGATGATGGGCGACACAGGCCCGTGCGGCCCCTGCTCGGAGGTGCACGTCGACCTACGGCCGGACGAGGTGCGAGAGGAGACGCCTGGGGTAGAACTGGTGAACGCGGACCACCCGCAGGTGATGGAGATTTGGAACCTCGTCTTCATCCAGTACAACGCCCAGACGGACGGCACCCTGGAGCCGCTCGACGACCAGCACGTGGATACGGGCATGGGCTTCGAGCGCATCGTGGCGGTGTTGCAGGGGCAGGAAGCCACCTATGACACCGATCTCTTCGCTCCGCTCCTGCAGGCGGCGTGCACCCTCTCGCCGCGCGACGAGGTGCGGGGGTACGACGACCTCGCCATCGAGAACGAGGCGGAACGCGAACAGGTACGGATCGCCCTCCGCGTGGTAGCCGACCACATCCGGGCCATCGCCTTTGCGATCTCCGACGGCGTAATGCCCGGCAACACAGGGCGCGGCTACGTCATCCGCCGCATCCTGCGCCGCGCCGTGCGCTACGGCTATCAGACGCTCGGTCTCGACGAGCCCTTCCTGCACGAGCTCCTGGATCCGCTGGCGGGGAAGATGGGCGGCCCGTTCGAGGGCCTGCTCAAACAGAAGGACTACATCCAGCAGGCGATCCGGTCGGAGGAGGAGAGCTTCCTCCAGACCCTCGGCACCGGCATTGACTTCTTCGAGCGCGTGGTACCCTACGTCGAAGATTTGTCGGGGAAGGACGGGGAGACGACCGACCGAATTCTCGGCGACCTGCAGCAGGACAGCCGGGCGATGGACCTACTGGAGAAGGCGTACGTCGACGCCGAGGACGAGGCCGAGATCCTTCGGTCATTTGCGTCGGTGGCGCGGACGGAGGCCGTGCCGGGGCAAGTGGCCTTCCTGCTCCACGACACGTATGGCTTTCCCATCGATCTCACTCGGCTGATGGCCCGCGAGCGGGGGCTGGACGTGGACATGGACGATTACGAGGAACTCATGGAGCGTCAGCAGCGCCGGGCGCGGGCGGCCTCGTCGTTTGAGGTGGACCAGAGCGACGTGCATGCCTGGCAGCCGGTGACGGAGGGGGACGACGCGTCGGTCTTCGTGGGGTATGATCGCGACATGGTCGACGACGCCGAGGTGCGGGCGGTGCGCGTCGTGGAGCAGGCCGACGAGAAGCAGTACGAGATTGAGCTCAGCCACACGCCCTTCTACGCCGAGGCCGGCGGACAGGTCGCCGACACCGGCGTGCTCGTAGTGGGCGACGAGGAGGTTGCGGTGCTCGACACGCAGCACGAGGGCGAGCGCATTGCCCACCGGGTGGATCGCCTGCCGGACGCGCTGGACGCGCCCGTCGAAGCCGTCGTAAATACCGAGCGCCGCCGTCGCATTCGAGCACACCACACGGCCACGCACCTCATGCACGCGGCCCTGCGCGACACGCTCGGCGACCACGTGCAGCAAAAGGGCTCGCTCGTGGCCCCCGATCGCCTTCGCTTTGACTTTAGCCACTTCGATGCCGTGGAGGAAGATACCCTCCGCGACCTGGAGCGACAGGTGAACCACGCCGTCCAGCGCAACATCCCGAAGCAGGAGGGACGCAACGTGCCCATCGACGAGGCCCTCGATGCCGGTGCCATTGCTCTCTTCGACGAGCAGTACGGCGACGAGGTGCGCGTCATCACGTTTGACCCCGATTATAGCATGGAGCTCTGCGGGGGCACGCACGTGGACGCGACCGGCGAGATCGGGCTGTTCCGTTTCCTCTCGGAGGGATCAGTGGCCTCGGGTGTGCGCCGCGTGGAGGCGGTGGCGGGGGAGGCGGCTCTGGAACACGTGGATCGGCAGCTCGACGAGCTCACGTAGGCCCGCCGCCAGTTCCGCTCGCTCCAGCAGCCCCTGCCCGATGCCATCGCGGAGCTCCAGGAGGAACGGGAGGCGCTCCGGGAACAGGTCGATACCCTTCGCCACCGGCAGCTCGCCGATCAGCTCGACACCGTCGTTGCCGAAAATCGCACGGACGTCAATGGCCTGACGGTCGTGACCGGTCGGATCGACCGCGCCAGCATGGACGACCTCCAGGAACTGGGGCAGCAGCTGCGCGACAAGCTCGGCGAGGGGGCCGTGGGCGTGCTGGGGAGCCGGGACGAGGGGGGCGAGAAGGTCTCCGTCGTTGCGACCGTGGCCGACGATCTGATCGAAGAGGAGGTGCTCCGGGCCGGGGATCTCGTGGGCACTCTCGGGGAACGATTGGGCGGCGGGGGGGGTGGGCGGCCGCAGCTGGCCGCCGCAGGGGGGCGCGACACGGAAAAACTGGACGATGTGCTCGCCGACGTGCCGTCGCTGGTTCGAGACGCGCTCGAATAGGTTGGACCGACTTCGCATCTACTTGGACGTACGAGGGCGTCGAGTCGGTTCGTCACTCGTTGCCTCCGCAACGTTGTCAGGCAAGCGCGGCACGGGACCGTACCGGTTCCGAGCGAAAATGTCTGCTCGTACAGGGAAAAAGCGGGTCCCTCATCAGCGACTCTTTCCCCATCAACTTCCGACCTTGCCCCTCGGGGGGCGCATCAGTTCATCGCCTCTGATTGAAGGCGGCGTGCCCGCCGCAGGGCCCCGACGACGGGGGCTTCCTGAAGGGACTCGACGGTCCACGACGGGAAGCGGTCGAGGAGTGCGCGACGAAGCGTCTGGGTGTAGCGGTCGTCCTGCGTCAGGCCGCCGAGCATGGCAATGCGGGGACGAACGGAGGCGGAGCGCTCGACGAGCCATTCAATTTGCTGGGCCAACCGATCGGCCTGGCGCTCGAGAATCCGCTCGGCGACGGGGTCATGGGCAGCGGCGGCCGACGTGACCAGGGGGGGCGTCGCTGTCCAGTCTTACGAACCAGGCACTCGCCGAGACGAGGGTGCTCGAAAA
>CAZSBW010000431.1:0-3088 GCA_964604815.1 uncultured Salinivenus sp.
GAGGGCTATGCGCTCGACCACGACTTGCAGATGTGGACGGTCACCGAGCACACGAAGTACCCGTACGAGGGGTGGCCCTCGGACGTGTGGACCCTCGAGAGTGACGGCGAGGAGCGGGAGCTCGAATACGACCCGAGGGAGGGGGGCACCTTTCGCCTCTACAGGCACGTGCCGGTAGGACAGTCCTTCGTTGAGACGGTGGGGAGAGGCGGGACGCCGCTGGACGAGATCGAGTATGAAGGCACGCAGTACGTCCTCACCGAAAACGACGCCCGGGTTCATGAGGAGGGCCGGTTTCGTGACGAAGACCACATCAACTTTCTGGCCCGGTCGCTTGTGGACAGGTGGTCTTTGGGCGTTTTTGGAGGAATTGCGAGACACTTGGGGCTTCCGTCCGGGCTCGTCCGGCTGGTTCCTTTGGTCGGTTTCCTTTGGATTCTCGTCGCTCTCCTCTCTGTCGGACCATGGGCGATCATTTTGCTGCCGCTGTTCGTGCTTCTGACCTGGGGGAGCTACCGCTTTCTTGCCCTCTTCGTGCCGGAGGCCCCTCCCAAGGTGCTGTCCCATTACTGGGTCTATGAGAGCGACGAGGGCAGTCTCCTGGCCCTCCGGTGCGCTCAGGGAACGTGGACAGCGCGCGTGGGGCGGACGGTCGAGCCCTACGAGTTCGACAACATTCTGCCGTCGGGAGACAGGTGAACTTCGAGAGGGCTCCACTCTTTGAACTGTGGCGGAACGGGGTTCCGCCGAATTGACATCGCGTTGCTCGACGCGCGCCGTCCGCAATCAACGTCAGCGTGCTGAACGAAGGCGATTCTCAACGATGGACGTGCCACTGAGCGGGTCGAGTACCATTGCAAAATGGCTCAAGATGGGCGCCGGTCACCTGGTGGCTCTTCCCCTGCTCGTCGTCGGCAGCTACGCCGGGGTGTTTTCCGTCACCATTTTCCTGGACGTGCTCGTTCGGACGGCGGGCATGCAGCAGGAGGGCCTCTTCATCGGCACCGTCATTCTCGGGATGGCCGCTGCGGGCCTGGGGCTGGGTGGGGGACTGTTGTACTACCTCTGGACGACGGTGTGGCCCTCGACCGACACGCCGCGCACTGAGTTGTCGGGAAGCACCACCCTGCAAAACATCCGGGAAGGATTCACGGTGGACTACAACCTGCGCACCTGGACGGTGACCGACCACACGACGTACCCCTATGCGGGCTGGCCGACCGACGAATGGACCCTCCGGGCCGACGGTGAGAAGAGAATGCTCGAATATGACGGAACAGAAGAGGGCACCTTTTGGCTGTACGAGCACGCCCAAGTGTCCGACGTGACCGTGGAAGGCGAGTCGTTCCGGCGCTTTCTGGAGAAGAGCTCGTCGGATGCCGCCGAGGCCCCCGGTACAATCGTGTATGCGGGTTCGGAGGATAACCAGTACGTGCTCGCCGAGGAAAATGTCCGCGTGCACCATGAGGTCCGGCCCTCTGACGACAACCCAGAGCGCGTCAATATGCTCGTTCGGTCCCGCAACGACCGTCGAATCATGGGACTCTGTGGCGGCCTTGGCGCGTATCTGGGGGTGTCATCCTCGCTCCTTCGACTCGGCGTGGTCGCCGGCATCCTCGTCGGACCCATCGCGATTAGCAACGTGTTCGGATTCGGATTTGAGATCACGTGCGTCGCATTTGTGGGACTGATCGTGTCGTACTTCGCAGTTGCGATGGCGCTGTCGGCCCCGCCCCCCGAGTCACTCTCCGCTTACTGGGTGTACGAGACCGAGGATGGACGACGCGTCACCCTTCGCGAATGGAACGACCGCTGGAGGGCGCGTCATGGCCGCGAGGTGGAGCCCTACGAGTTCGACAGCGTTTTGCCGCCGGGCGAGACTTGAGCGACACCGGGCGGGCGCCTCTGTGAACGACCGTCGCATTCGACGGCCGCACAGACTCTTTTCGTTGTTCCGACAGCGCCACTGATGCATTCATCCACACCCTCCAGTAAGGGCGCTACATCCCGAATGGACCGGGAGTATGCGGCCGGGGCAGGTCGGCTCGCCGCTCTGCTCGTGCTTGGCCTCATCTTCGCCGGCTGCGACCGTCCCGACGTCGACGTGTTCTTTACCAGCACCCGGTACGGCCCCGCCGGCCTCTATTCAACAGTAGACGCCAGGGATTACACTGGAACTGATGTGCTCGACCCGACGACTCAGGCGACCGAACACTCCGCTCCCACCTGGTCGCCGGACGGATCTCGCATCGCTTTTGCGTCCGACCGCAGCATTTACACGATTCGTCCGGGCGGGACGGGCCAAATGCCGATAGCGAGCGGATCAACCGAACCCCTCTGGTCGCCGGACGGGTCTCGCATCGCTTTTGTGTCCGACCGCAACATTTACACGATCCGCCCGGACGGCACGGACAGCACCCTGATTGCGAGGAGTATCGGGGGAACGCCGCCCACCTGGTCGCCGGACGGGTCCCGTCTCGCGTTCTACACTTATAAGGGCGACACGCGTAATCTTTACACGGCACCGGCCGACGGCTCGGGAGAGCCGCGACAGGTCACGTCGCATTCGGCACAGGATCCGACTTGGGCGCCGGATGGATCGCGCATCGCATACGTTTCCCCCCTCGGGGCGGATAGCAGCGACATTTTTACCATTCGCCCCGACGGCACGGACCGCACGCGGGTCACGAACACTCCGGAAGAGAAAGAGGAGAAACCGCAGTGGTCCCCGGACGGCTCTCGAATTGCCTACGCGGTCGAGCAGCGTGAGGGCGACTACACCATTTCCACGATTCGCCCGGACGGCACCGAGCGGCAGCAAGTCCAAGACGTGGATCGCTCAAACGCGTACATGGAAGAACTCGATACGGAGTGTGCCTGGGGCCCGGATGGCACCCAGATTGTTGTATATTACGACGTAGGTTACGCTACTTATGCAGATTACAGCGCGGACGAAATTCACGTTGTATCGTTGGACGAATCGGGGGGGACGCAGCGGCTCACGAAAAGCGGGCGGGAGCCGGTATGGGCGCCGGACGGGTCCCGCATTGCGTTCACCTCTAACCGGGGCGGCACCGACGAGATTTAC
>CAZSBW010000432.1:0-909 GCA_964604815.1 uncultured Salinivenus sp.
GGCCACTTCGCGGGCCTCTTCGACGGTGGATTCGAGGGTGCTGCGAAGGTCGGTGTCGAGGGATTGCATGAAGCGTGATGCGTGAAGCGTGATGCGTGAAATGCGTACTGCGTATTTCGTGATGGCAGTATTTCCTCTGCTGCCGTTGGGGCCTCTCCGTTAATGAAAGGGCTTTTCACTACGCGAGAGCGCTCCCCTCCAATAAAAAGTTCTGGGCTACTTTTTTATTAGCGTCGCAGCGCCGGGTCTACTTCTCATCGAGCACCTCGAAGTACTCGACGTTGAGGGTCTGCACGTTCTCGTACTCGATGACGAAGTACTCTCCCCGAATTGGATAGTAGCGGTCGCTTGCCGGAGGAAGAGCCGTCCCCTCGGTCCCTGCGTCCGTCTCCTCCGAGTCCTCGTCTCCCTCTGGGGAATACAGATCCCGATCCGATTCCGGATTCAAAAATCGGCGCTGGGCCTGCGTGAGAATGATCTTGTCGAGCGTTCCCGCCCGATCAAACACGTAATCGACCAGCCGTCCCCAGTAGAGGATGGACGTCTCCCCCTGATCGACGACCACGGACGCAAACACCCAGTCTACGGTCTGGTCGGTCTCCTTCTCGAAGAGCCACACCTCCCCGGAGAAGAGGTAATGCCATTCGTTGTTGAAGCGGAGCCACTCCCACCGCAGATCGAATTCTCTCCACCGCACAAATCCATGCAGGAGTCCGCCGATGCCAAGCGCCGCCCCATTCGTCGCAATCAGGTACCAAAGGCCCGACTCAAACTCTTCAGCGGCCTCCGAGGGAGCGACGCCGCCAACATCCGCAAAGACAGCCAAAAAGACATCGGTCTTCGGGACCCAACCGGTCACACACCACGAGACTATTACCGCAATGAGATGAACGAAAATGGCCAGGACGA
>CAZSBW010000432.1:919-3086 GCA_964604815.1 uncultured Salinivenus sp.
CCCGACTTGAATTCCTCAGCGACTCTTCCCGGATAAACTTCGCCAACGTCAGCAAAGACCGCCAAGAAGATCTCCGCATTCGGAACCCACAGCGACCCTCCCCAAGAAATGGTCAGGGCAACAAGATGAACGAAGATCGCGAGGACAATCCCTCGACCAATCTCATCTCGGATCGGGCCAAGGGTAATGGGACTTCGGCGGAAAAAGCCTCGACGGTAGGAATAGCTGAGAAGAATCCCCGGCAGGAGAAGCAGAAGAACAAAAAGGGCCGGGAACGCGAGATTCATTCACCCGAGGTGTGATTGTTTTCTTGCTCCTCCGAACGGGATTCCGATACCCGCTGCACACGATACCGCTTCCCATCCACCTCGACAGTGGTAGACTTCCCCTTCCGGGCTGCGCTAATGACCTTCTGAGCAGCCTCGTCATCGGAGAAAATGCGTCGGGCACGTTCCGAGGTCGGAGCTTTCATAGCGAAATTCCGCCTTGTGAGGGGAAACTGGGACGATCTAATGTACGAAAACGTACGTTTGATTCAAATCGGGTTCACAGTTTCTGCATTGCGCGCCTGTTGGTGAAAACCAATGGTGTGAACTGCTTACCGGACAGTCTTGAATTACGTCCCGAAAAATCCCTCGGCAGGTCATCCCGCACCCCGATGCAGGCAATCTAGATTGCCAGGATCTTTTTAGGGTGAGCATCGCCGAATTTGGAAAGATTCTGAATCGAGTTCAGAATGACGTGCCTAAAATCCGGGATTTTTCGGGATATCGGTCAATCGACGGTGAAAGCTGTCCGGTAGCCAGTGGTGTGAAGTTGTTTTCGAACAGGGTGACAGTCGTCTCGAACCGGTGGACCTATCCCTGCTTCGCCGATCCGATACGTCAATGTGCATTTTTGGCCGGATCCAAAAATGCACGAAAAAGATCGCGGCTATGAAAACTCAGGCTGACGTCGGCTTCGGGGCGTCTCTGCGCGTCAACCGATCTCAGATCGGTAAACTCGCTTACGCTCAAGCAAGGACGCGCAGCAAAGACGCCTCCCCTTCGCCGCCGTCCGGGCGCCTGACTTTTCAAGGCCGAAACTGCTCAGCATCGCAGGGTTGTGCCTCGGCGAAACCGGTACAACGTCCTGCGAAGATTCTCAACAACCTATAGAGATTGCCTCGCTCAGACATGAGAAATTTTGATCGTTCCGCAAGCCAGGGAATCTCACGTCCCCAACCTCCGAGCGGCCATTTTCTGAAGGCCGATGGAATCGATGATCGGCACTTTTGAACTTCAGTCGGGGGAGGCTCCTCCGAGCCCAATACGTCACACTGTTGGGGGAATATGAGGGACTCGCTTCGCCCCTTCTCCCATGCTCCCACGCTCTACTATACTTGCACAGGACCGTCGTCCAGGTGGTCGAGGAGCGTCTCGCGGGCCTCGTCGAGCCAGTCTTCCACGTCGTCCTCCGACTTCAAGACGCGAGAGTCCAGGTTGACCCGCGTCGTGTCCGGTTCCCGCTCCCGGACGGCGGCCGAGAGGGCGTTGTCGAATCGCTGCGAGAGGGCATCTACGCGGGCGCGCCAGGCGTCCAGGGGCGTGTCGGCCAGCGTGTCGAGCAGGGCCTCGGTGCTGCCGACGTCGATGTCGGGAACGCCGTCGAGGTCGTACTGCCGCAAAATGGCCTGCCGGGTGTCGTCGTCGATTTCCTGCCAGGACTCTGAGGCCCGAAGCTCGTCCATGTTTTCCTCGTAGGCCGCTTCGTACTCCGCGTGGATCGACCGCAGGGCCTCGCGGAGCCGCTCGGTGGCGTCGTCGAGGAGGGGCTGGACGGGATCGGTTTCGTCAAGAAGCGCCCGCTGGCGCTCAATCGCGTCGGCCTCTTTTCGGATCTCCGCCACGCCGTCGAGGTCGGCCGCCCGGCGGAGCGCCTGCTTGAGCTGAGACCATTCGGCCTTTCGCTGCCGCTTTCGGTTGAGCATGGACTGCCAGTTCCCGGTGTCCTCCAGGAACCGTTCCTTGTGCTCGTGGAGCTTGGCGAGCTGCTCGTTGCCGGAGTGGCGCTCCACCTCGTCGACATAGTCGAGGTCGGGCGTCGCGGGCAGGGGCGGCGGGCCGCTCACCCGGTCGGCCAGGCGCCGCACTTCCTGGAGGAACTCGGACACCTTCTCCAGCTCCTC
>CAZSBW010000433.1:0-3079 GCA_964604815.1 uncultured Salinivenus sp.
TCTTCAGGGCGTACTGCTCGGCGGGCAGGCCGAAGGCGTCCCACCCCATCGGGTGTAGGACGTTGACACCCTGCATGCGCTTGTAGCGCGCCACGATGTCGGTGGCGGTGTAGCCCTCCGGGTGGCCCACGTGGAGGCCCTGCCCGCTCGGGTACGGAAACATGTCGAGGACGTAGACCTTCTCCTCGTCCTCCGGAAGGTCGTCGGGGGTGCGGAAGGTCTGGTGCTCCTCCCAGTACTCCTGCCACCTCGTTTCGATGTCGTAGAATGGATAGGACATGTCGGCTCGACGGGTTGAGCGTTCGGCGGTCGGAATCGCAACGTGGAGGATCCGTTGTACGCAACGACTGGATGGGGAAGATCCTCACCGGGAACGTAAGGATACTCCTCAGTCTCGCCACTTGCCACGCTCTGCGCCGGAATTCAATCGTTCTATCAATGTCTCGGAGGACCGCGCTTACAGGAGCGGAGGATCCACGTCTCAGAAGCGTACCCCCAGCAGATCTCCTGCGTGCTATCGGGACGTCAAACTTCCCCCGTCGAGTAGCGCATTAATCGATGGGCTGTACGCAGGTCGCTGGACGCAATACTCGGATCAGCGCCTTCAATTCAGCAGCCGACCTCTTCGGCGCGACCGATCACTAATTCAGCAGATTTCCAAAGCTGAGCTGCAGGGACACGAACGGAAACACGTGCGATGTGGCTTTCACCTCCTCGTCCCCGTTCTCCTTGACGCGAGCAAAGGTCCACCGGTAGTTCGTACCCACGAGCAGGTAGGACTTCACCTTGTATCCCACTCGCATCTCCAGATTGGAATTTTCGTCCAGCACGAACGCATCGCCGAGATTCTCCACCGGGTTTCGGTTGTAGACGGCATGCGCCGTGAGCTTGGGAATCACGTCCGGGGCGCGGGCCTCCACCCGCAGGAACGTGCCTTGCTGAACGCGGCCCTGCGCGTCCCGCTCCATCTTGTCGGGAATCTGGAGCGAGCCCCCAATCAAGACGCTATTCAGAATGTGGCCGTAGAGGGCCCCGAACGTCCCGTTCTGGCCTGTGCCTCGCCCCACTTTCTCAAAGGGATGCGTGGTGAGGCCCTGCTGGAAACCAAACTTGTTGGTCTCGTAGACCGGGCCGAAGTAGGACCCCGTGAAGTTGTCGTCGAAGAGGCGCCGCTCGATCTTGCCGGAAAGCGAAAAGAGATTTGCCACAAACTGGATGTCGAAGTTCAGACCGAACGAAACGCCCTCTCCGGGATCAAACTGGGCGTCCGCGGCCACAGAGTCCGGGAAGGCCCCCGCTCCGGGATCCTGGATCCGGGCGTACGCCGCATAGGGGACCAGATCGACGATCGCCAGAGAAAAGGGCATCCCCACGTCCGCCCCCACAATCGTAAGGGGACTCCCGCCCGGCGTGGCGGTCTTCGACTGGTCGGTGACGTACAGTCCCCCGACCTCCACCTTTTTCAAAAGCGGAAGCCCCAACCCAACGAGCTCAAGGGGCCGAACGTAGGGACGCAACCCCACGACCGAGAGCTCGCTGAAGTCGCTGTAGATCCCCTCCAGACCCACCTTCTGGTCGAGATTCACGTTGAACTCGGTGCCCCAGTCGCGCTTCTCATAGCTTGCCACATTGGAGTACTGGTACATGATGAGGCCAAAGCCCAGCGTGGCGCCGGACAGGTCGCCGACCTTCACGTACACCGGATCCTCCCGTTCACGCCCGTAGCTCAGGTATCGGATCAGCCGGAGCGGCCCCACTCCGCCCGTAAACTCTTCACTGCGAAAGGAGCCGTCCTCCAGGCTCACCATGAGCGGCACGTCGAGCCCCACACCAAACTTGCCCACCGCGAACTCGGGCTGGAGACGAAGGGAGGCATAGGTCTCGCCCCCGATCACCGTTGGGCCAATGGCCCCGGTAAAGACGTTCGCCCCCGGGCCTCCTCCTCCGCCCAGCCCCTTCGCGACGTCGCCCATGGGAAACGAACTCGTCGTGTCCGATTGCTGAGCCCAGCCGGGCGGAGCGATCAAGACGAGCGAAAGCAAGCAACACGCGGCGGCGCAGGCGGCCGTGCGGTCGAACGACGGAAGAATTGACATAGAAAAACAGAGAAGAAGGAGTGGAATACGTCGGGTCACCAGTGCGGCGGCAAGGGACCCTTTGTAGGCATCAGTGTCCCGGTCCCCCGTTCTCCCGCTCGCGTAGGGGTGGGCGATGCCTGCCTACACGAGTTGTCAAACGGATCCGTTGAAGCCGTACCGGGGGAAAAGAACACTGCTTCTTCCCGGGGGAAGCAACAGTCGCCCAAGGGCACGGTTTCGGACCGTCGTCCATTTCAGATCCCAACCACCGGCGTCCGGTCCCCCGGGCCAACTACTTCTTCGCCGGGACGCTGCCCTCGTACCGCACCAGCACCCGATCCTCGTTCTGCCCCACCACCTGCGGGGTCTGCTTCCGGTTGTGTTGCCGGGCGGCCTGGTAGGGCACCTCTTCGCTCAGATACTGGTCCAGTTCCTTCGCCGTGATTGCCTTGTCGCCGTCCGCGTCGGCCGCGCCGCGCAGGCCCTGCAGGAAGTAGTACGTGAAGAGGCCGTGCTTCTTCTCGGAGTACCAGGAGCTCACTTGATCGGCCGCGCCCGCCGTAATGGCCAGCCCGTTCTCCATGCCCACCATCGGATTCTCGACGTTGAGAACGGCGGGACTCACCTCTTGCACGACCTGCCCAGCCTCCGACACGCCGCTAAAGCAGGACTCCAGCACGACGGTTACGGACTGGGCCGGAAGCTGAGCCAGGTTCGCGTAGAGCTGGTTCACCGAGTAGCCGTTGAGCGTCAGGTAGCTCGGGTCGCTGTTCGCGGCCACAAGATAGGCCTTCTCCGAGTCGGGGTCCGGGGCGCCGTGACCGCTGTAGTAGACGAAGACGTCGGACGTGCCGTCCTTCACGTAGTTGTGGAGCTGGCCCTTCGGATTTGTCTCCGACCCAAAGACGCGCTCCAGAGCCGAGCCGTCCGCGTTCTCGACGAAAATGACGTTGTCCTCGCGAAAGCCGAGCGTGCGGGTGAGATACTTCTTCATGATCTCC
>CAZSBW010000434.1:0-3068 GCA_964604815.1 uncultured Salinivenus sp.
CTGCACGCCGAAGCCGCCGCGACTCTGCACGTCGAGCCCGCCCACCACGTCGAGCAACTGGTCGACGCTGTTCACGGAAAGGTCCTGAATGTCCTGCTGGGTGTAAACGCTCACGCGTCGTCCCGTCTTCTTGGCGACCGAGGCCACGCGAGAGGCTGTTACCACCACACTGTCGGGCATCTGCACGCGAAAGACCACGCCCGACGTGTCCGGTTCCTGCGCCTGGACCGACCCTGCAAGCAAAACAGTGAGCCCACACACGGCGAGGAGGCGACGAAGAAGCATGGTGGGAGGCGTTAATCTGTGGGGACTGAACGCCGTAGAATCGGCGACGCTCGCGGGTTTTTCAACGGCACAGATCCAGTTTCATCGCGTACTGAAACGGAGACCGCGTAACGGTGCGTGCCACAACCGAACCCAGTAAGCCGAGTCGGGCGCTGCGGGTCGTGCAGCCGCTCCGACCAACGTGCCTCGCGTGCACTCTTCGAACCAACGTCTGTCCACACCGATGCCCGAAACCCTGACGACAATCAGCGCCGACGAACTCAAGGAGGTCCTCGAAAGCGAGCATCCGCCGGTACTCATCAACACGTTGCCTCAGGACGCACACGAGGCCCGGCACATTCCCGGCTCGATCAACGTCCCGACCGACGACATCGACGAGGTCGAACACCTCGTTCCGAACAAGGACGACCAGGTGGTAGTGTACTGCGCCAACGCCGACTGCGACGCGTCTCCGACGGCGGCCCAGAAGCTCGAAGAGATGGGCTACACGAATGTGGTCGACTTTGAGGACGGATACGCCGGCTGGCGCCGCGCCGGTTATCCACTAACCGGGACGGAGGCTTAGTGCAGCGTCGGCCGCGCGGCCGGACGCCGCCCGTCCCTTCGTCAACGCCGGCGCGGAGCACCCGGGGGTTGAACGAAGCGCCGTCGTGCCTTCGTTGCAGTCGTTCATCCAGCGATCCGGTGGACGTCGCCCTCAAGAGATGGGTAGAGGCTTGACCGGCTGCGCCTGATCCCGTTGCTCCTCGGGATGGTGGAAGTCCCATCCTCCGCCGTACAGACCCTCCGTGTCTCATCGCCGCCCACATTTTCGGAGCATCTTCGTTCAAACTCCGTTTTCGGGCACGAGCTTCCGCAGCTCTGCCGCCCGGTCGGCAATCGCGTCGAGCGTGTCCTCGTCCTTCCGCCGCAGGTTGGCAAGCTGGAAATTCATCCGGTGGTTGTCGGACAGCCGCTCCTCGTGCCGGTCCAGGAAGTCCCAGTACAGCGTCGTGAAAGGGCAGGCCTCTTCGCCGGTTGCCGCGCCGGGGTCGTAGCGGCAGTGATCGCAGTAGTTGCTCATGCGGTCGATGTAGTTCCCGGACGCGGTATAGGGCTTCGTGCCCACCACGCCCCCGTCGGCATAGAGCGCCATCCCGATCATGTTGGGCGCCGAGACCCATTCCCAGGCGTCCACGTACATCGCCTCGTGCCAGGCGTTCATCTGCTGGGGGTCGATGCCGTAAAGGAGCCCGAAAAGCCCCATCACCATGAGGCGCGGGATGTGGTGCGCGTAGCCGTGCTCGGCGACCTGCCCCACGCACTCGCTCATGCATTTCATGTCCGTGTCTCCCGACCAGTAAAAGTCGGGGAGGTCGGCGGTCGCGTCCAGGGCGTTCCGATCGACGTAGTCGGAGGCGTGCTGCCAGTACACCCCGCGCACGAACTCGCGCCACCCGAGCACCTGGCGCACGAAGCCTTCGACGGCGTTGAGGGGCGCGTGGCCCCCCTTGTACGCCTGCTCGGCCCGCTCCACGACCATGAGGGGATCGAGGAGCTTCAGGTTCAGGGCGCACGAGAGACGCGAATGATAGAGGAACGCCCGCCCGGTCCACATTGCGTCCTGGTAGGTGCCGAAGTGGGGGAGCCGGTGCTCGATAAAGTCGTCGAGGGCCGCCTCCGCCTGTGCGGGCGTCACCGGCCACCGGAAGTCGTCGAGCTCGCCGGGCGCCTCGGCCCAGTCGGTGCGAACGAGGTCAAGCACGGCCTCGGTCGTGGCGTCACGCTCAAACGCAGGGCCGTCCGGAATCATCCCTGGGCCGTCGGCCCCGAAGGCCTCCTGGTTTTCGTCGTCGTAGTTCCAGTCGCCGCCTACCGGATCGCCGTCGTCGGTGACGAGCACGTCGTAGGCCCGGCGCTGCTCGCGGTAGAAGTATTCGAGCGTCAAGGAATTGCGCCCGTCCGCCCAGTTCGCAAATGCCTCGTGCGTGACCAGGAAGTGATCGTCGGCGTGCACCGTGAGCGGGACGCCGGCGTCGTCGCAAACCTGCTCAACTTCCTCCAGAAGCGCTAGACGACCGGGCTCGGTCACGAGCACCCGCTCCGGCTGATGCTCGGCCAGTTGCTGACGAAGGAAGCCTGGGGCATCGTCGGTGCGGTCGGGCGCGTCGGCGGGCTGGTAGTGGACCGTCCATCCACGCTCGCGCAGGTCGTCGCGGAAGTGCCGCATCGCCGCCCAGCCGAGAGCAAGCTGCTGTTTGTGCTCCGGAAACCGACCGCGGAGGTCGGCTTCCGTCATCGCCACGGCATCTCGCTCCGGGTCGGCGTCGCCGAAGACCGCCGCGTCGCGGTCGAGCTGATCGCGAAGGACGAGGATGAGGGTGCGCATGGCGGCGGAGCGGTGTGGCAGTGATTACTGATACGTGAATGGGTTTCTAAAGACGATCTCTAATGATAGCAACCCACGGTTTGGAGATCTGAGATCTCCTTCCTCACACGGAGAATAATGTTTACCTACCCGTGCACGGATCAGTAAGAGCCGAGGCTCCAGTGCTCGTGTCGACCGAGGTGCTTGGAGCGCGCGGGAGAGTTGGAGCATGGGGGAGCGGGGGCGTGGGAGAATGGGAGCGTGGGTGGAGCACGGTGATTGGCTAAAAATATTCTTCGTCCGCGCGCCCTCTCTCCCGTGCTCCCGTGCCAGCAGGCATTCCAATCGGATTGAGGCAGCGAAGTCTCCTTCTCATTCCGATTGCGAGCCACGATCGCTATCCGGCCCGAACCGTCCCCAACCCGCCGTCCACGCC
>CAZSBW010000435.1:0-3064 GCA_964604815.1 uncultured Salinivenus sp.
GGAGCTCGGACACCTTCCCATCGCGCCCTTCGGGCGGGACTGCCACTGTCCCAACGAGGGCTGCTGGGAGGCGTACGCAGGCGGATGGGCGATCGCCGACCGCGCGCAGGAGGCCGTCCGCTCCAATCCGGAGGCCGGGACGGCCCTCCGCGAGCGGGCCGGCTCCGTGGAGGCCATTACGGGCCGCACCGTACACGCCGCCTGCGCGAACGGTGATCCGCTGGCCACCGACCTCGTGGAGGCCACGGGCGAGTACCTCGGTGTCGGCACAGTTGGGGTCGTCAACGCCTTCAACCCGGCGCGCATTGTGCTTGGGGGTGGGGTCATCGAGGGGCACCCGGCCTACGTGGAGACCGTCCGCGAGATTGTAGACGAGCGGGCCCTACAGGTGGCCACCGACGGCCTCAATGTTGTCCGCTCCGAACTCGGGGGACAGGCGGGCGTGGTCGGGGCCGCCACGATGGCTCGTCTTCGGACGGACGAGTTCACGTCCCCGGCCGGACAGGACTGAGCGGTCCCCCGGCGCCCTGTAACGAAATCCGCGTGCGAGGGACGTAGGCGGCGACCGGTTCCGTTCCCCAGTTCGACCCATCCTCCATGATCGATCTCCTCGCGAGCGTTTTGCTCTCCGGCCTCTGGCCCGCCCTCAAAGAGTGGTTCTTCAGCCTCGGGGCGCAGTACGGCGTCAACCCTGTCATCTTCGGCAGCATCTCCGTCGGGGCGATCCCCTTCTTCTGGCTGTCGGTGGCGTGGCTCGTGCGCAACCTGCGACAGGGGCGGTCGCCGTTCCTCCCAGTGGTGGCGACGTCGCTGTGTGTCCTGTCCGCCTACATCTACCTCTTCATCGCTGGGGAAAATCTGCCGCTGTGGGTCTATGCGCTCGTGCTCGGCCTCCTCGGGTACAGCGCCTACTCGACTGTCCAGACGGTGCGGGAGAAGACGACCGCGGACGCCTCGGAGGCAGCGGCGGCCCCGAACAACGCGTAACGACCCGGCCTCCCTCAACTTTCCAATCTTCATTCTACCCTTTGCCCTTCCAACGGCTCTCAGGAGCGGCCCCACGATTCGTTGAGCGCCTGCGTCAGCATCAACAGACCCCCAGTTGATTCCATGAGTTTCGAGTTCTGGTACATGCTGCCCGTCGGCATCGTCATTGCGACCATAGCGATGGCCTCCGGCGTGGGCGGCGCCACGTTTTTCTCGCCGCTCTTCATTTTGGGCCTCGGCCTTTCGCCGAAGCTGGCCGTCGGATCGGGGCTCGTGGTAGAGGTCTTCGGGTTTAGCAGCGGGGTGTACGCGTACGTACGCCGAAAGCTCATCGACTATCAAATTGGGGGCATGCTGCTGTCGGCCACCGTGCCGGCCGCCATCGTTGGCGTCGTCGTCGCCCACTACGCCAACGCCGACATTTTGAAGATCATCCTGGGGATGGGGCTCTTCGCGATTGCGGTCAGCTTTTTGCGGGCGCCGGATGAGGAGATGGAGGAGGCGCTCGACGAGATGGCCCACGAGGAGCCGGACGAGGCCGAAACATGTCTCGTGACGGCAGAGGACGAGGAGATCTGCTACACGGTGTGTAATGCCACCGAAGGACGGCTCATCTCCGGCATTGGCGGCTTGTTCGTGGGCATGGTCTCCTCCGGCCTCGGCGAGCTCAACGGCTACTTTCTGCTGCAGCGCTGCCGCGTACCCAGCAGCGTATCGGTGGCCACGAGCGTCTTCGTGGTGGCCATCACGGCGCTCATCGCTTCCGCCGGGCACGTCTACCAGGTGGCGCAGGGCGGGCTCACGGGCCTCACCACGATGGGGAACCTGCTGCTCTTTACGGTGCCGGGCGTCGTCATTGGGGCGCAGCTGGGGCCGGAGGTAGCCAAGCGGGTGCCGGACCGCGTGATGGAAATTTTTCTCGGCTGCTTGTTTACGATTACGGCCGGCCTGCTCCTCGTCGAGGCGGGCCTCCACTAGCTCGATCCCGATCAGAAAAAGCGATAGATTCGGATTTGCCGGTTCGGAGATAGGACCTTCCTATAAAAAGTAGGAAATCGGAGGTTGTACTCTCCGTTCCCACCCTGTAGTTTACCAGTGAAGGTCTGACCGCATCTACGACTCTCGGCCTGCTCAGAACCAGATAGTCTCATGACCGAACTCGTCGTTCCCGATGCTATGAACGGACACGATATGCTCGACGACGATCGCCTCGCGCTGACCCGCGAGATGGTGGGGCGCCACGTCTTTGCGTTCGACGGGCCGCTCGACGAAGTCCTGAGCATTGCCGAACAGTTGTCGGAGGAGAGCCGAGGCAACCCGGTGCTCGTCAACGACGTCACCGAAGAGAGCGACGACTCGCGGATCGTGGACGTGTACATGCACCAGGGCGGACGGCAGATGAGCGTGTCGGAAGGCGTCGAACGGCCTACGCCTGAATGAGTGCGTCCCAACGGTGGCACACACCCACCACGCCGCTCAGCAGTTCTCTCGCGCGGCTCCACGGAAATGACCGCGCACGTGTCGTCTCCGAGAAGGTGTCACTCGGCGGCGTGTAACGGACCATCCACCGAAAGAACCAATAACTGCCTGAGCCGGGGGCGATTGTATCCTGGTTCAGGGCCAGCCCATCATTGCTCGGAGCACGTCGGCCGACGCCTACGCTGTCCCACGCACGTGCCTGTCGGCACACTCGAACGAAATTTGGCGTGCGAGCCTCCCGGGTCGGTCTGATTTTTAAAGTGCAATCGCACTTGTCTGAACCGGATCAGAATCCGCAATCTTCGTATGTGCCGTCTGTACGGTCTTCAGAGCACGCATCCCACACGACCCGCCTGCGAGCTCCTTGACGCCCAGAACGCTCTGATCCAGCAGAGCCGCGAGGACGCCCGCGGCCTGTCGAACCCCCACGGTTGGGGCATGGGCCACGTCGCCAACGGGACCACCTCCTGCTTCCGCCAGGTGAAGCCCGCCTCCGAAAGCGCGGACTACCGAAAGGAAGCGCTCGGCACGGAAGGAACGACGGTCCTCGCCCACGTCCGCCGCGCCACCGTGGGCGACCCGGACCACGCCAACACCC
>CAZSBW010000436.1:0-3048 GCA_964604815.1 uncultured Salinivenus sp.
CCCGATCTCGACCTTCGAGGCCGAGGAACTGGCCGATCCGGTTGCGGGCTGGAGCGCTCCGGCGAACCCCGACCGCCTCCTTTTGCTCGGAGACGGGGGGCTCTGGGCCCTGAGTACGCCGTACACGTCCTCGAATCTCCAGCACTTGGTGTCGTTCGACGACGTGGAGCTTCCGGCCGTCGACGACTTTCCGGGCTTCTTTCAACCCGGCGTGGCGACGGTCGTCGTCTCCCGTCGTACCCGCACGGCCCTTCGGCTCGACCTCGCGGACGGTACGGGGCACGCGACGGGACTGGCCCACCTGCCCGGGAGCGCGGCGCTTTGGACGGCCTACCTGCACGACGACCGGGCAATGGCGTCCCGACTCCTCACGAGACTGGCGACCCTTCCGTCCCCGCCGACCGCTGAGTCGCTTCGGCTCCACGACATTCTCGTCGACGATCCATCCATCCAGGCTTTCGCGACGTCGGCCGGGCTGTTCGTCCCGACCGACGAGACGGCCGCCCCGAACGCCTCCCCGGACCACATTCCAAATCTGCTGGAGACGCCCCTTGACCCATCCAGTCTGGTGACGTGGGGCCTGTGGCTCGGCTGGGACGGGGTTCTCGAATTGGCGTGTCGCCGGCTATGCAATGCCCGTGAGCCCGACTACGCCCTGGTCGAATCGCTTCAGGTATTGGTCGGGGCCGAAGCCGTCGAGTCCCTTTTTGACCTCCTCCGCTCCGACGATCCCCCGGCGGGACCAGGGGGAGAGTATGCGTTTCCGGCGACGGCCCTCCGGGCGCTCGTGGCGCCGTTTGGCGACGACGGGGCGGCCCTCGTGGCGTCGGCCCTCACGGCACCGTCGATCCCCGCTCGCGTCGCGGCCTGCGCGATGGCTGGGGCGACCCGGGCCGACCTGAACACCAGTGGCGACGACGAACCTGCCGAGGCTACGCCGGTGCTCTGGACTGACGACCATCCGCTGCCGAAAGAGGCGTTGCTCGCAAACGCCACCCACGACCATTCCGTCGTTCGAGCGGCTGCTCGCGTCACCTGTGCGCGGCTCTCGATCGAAGAGGCTCCCTCCCCGCAGGCGTCGTCGTGACGGCGGACGTTCCGTTCCCGGGGGAGACGAAACGGACGGGCTACGGTCGTCGGTTCTGCCAGTCGAGCCAACCGGAGAGGCCGAAGTAGAAGGCGGGAAAGACGAACGACCCCCAGAGCACCCATTCGCCGCCCCATGCCGGCAGTTCCGGAAAGGTGGGGAGCAGGGCCAGAAGCACGCCCAGCCACAGGATGCCGCCGACGGTCACGATGGCCCGCCAGGGCATTGCAACGTGATTGGGATACACAAATCGCACCGGCGTGAGCGTGAGGATGCAGAGGACGAGAAGGGCGGCCAGGGAGGCGTATCCGCCGGCCGTGCCGTACTCGATCGTGAGAAGACCCACGTAGTAGGCAACCACGTTCCAGAGCGAGGGAAAGCCGAGAAAAAAGCCGTCCTGGCTCTGCTTGGCCGAGGCGTTGGCGAAGCCGAAGAGGCTAACCACCATGACGAGGGTCACCCACAGGCCGTCCCAGCCCGGCAGCCAGTCCATGCGCCAGACGAGCGTGAGGGGAATGAAGGTGAACGTGAGATAGTCGACGATCAGATCGATGGTGTCGCCCACAATGCGGGGCGCATAGCTTTGTACCTCCCACTTTCGAGCCAACGGCCCATCGGCCGCATCGATAAGCGCAGCCAGCGTAAGCCACCCGAAGACCCAGCGGGGATCCAGATCCGTTCGAATGACCTCGCGCATGGCCAAAAACGCAAAGGCCACCCCGGAGGCCGTGAGCACGTGGACGAGGTATGCACGGGCTTTGCGCCCGAGTCGTGTCCGTTCGCCCTGGTCGGTGAGGTCGGTGGTAAACATGAGGAGACCCTTCAAAAATGGACCCCCTCGTACGAGACCGTCGGTCGTTAGGGTCCGTACCGTCTTCGATGTAAGAGCACAGTTACGCCATTCGGTCGGAAGGCACGTCGTTCTGTTCAGACGGCGGACCGCAGACGACGAACGATCGGCTCCCTTTGCAGCGGCCGGCGGTCCGTCGTCGGCTGACGTCGGGGCGGAATCTTTGCAGTCGGAACTATTTTTCCTTGAACACGAGCGTCAGCGGCACGCCCTCAAACCCGAACGCCTCGCGGAGAGCGCCTTCCAGGTACCGGCGGTACGATTCGCGAATGCCCTCCGGATGGTTGGTGAAGAACACGAAGACGGGCGGTGCCGTGCGCACCTGCGTCGCGTACTTGATTTTGACAAACGCGCCGCTGCTGGTGGACGGCGGATGCTTTTCCTCGATTGCGTTTTGGATCACGTCGTTCAGGTCGCTCGTCTGCACTCGTTTCTCGCGCTCCTCGGCCACCTCCAGGGCCGTGTCGAGCAACTCGTACACGCGCTGCTTCGTGACAGCCGAGGTGTACACGAGGGGCACGTGATCGAGCGTGCCGAGGTACTGCTGCAGGTACTTCGTGTATTGGTCCATCGTGCCGTCGTCCTTGGGCACGAGATCCCACTTGTTGACCGCAATCACCATGCCCTTTTTGTGCTCGTCGGCCTGCGAGAGCACCGAGAGATCCTGCTTGTGGAGCTCCTCGGTGGCGTCGAGCACGAGAATGCACACGTCCCCCTCTTCGATGGCCCGCTCACTGCGGACGGTAGCGTAGAACTCCACGTCCTCGGCCTGCGACCGTTTGCGCATCCCCGCCGTGTCCACGAGCAGAAGCTCTCGGTCCTCGTACCGTACCACCGAGCGGACCGCATCACGCGTGGTGCCGGGCGTCTCGGTGACGATGGCACGGTCGAATCCAAGGGTGGCGTTGACGAGGGAGGACTTCCCCACGTTGGGCTTGCCGACCAGAGAAATCCGGGTCCGCTCCGGGGCCTCGTCCTCGCCCTCGTCCGGCAGCGCGTCGACGAGGGCCGCCAGCATTTCGTCGAAGCCCCGCTTCGTGGTGCTGCTCACGGGGTAGACCTCGCCCAGGCCTAACTCGTAGAACTCGCTTGCGGCCCACGCACGCTCCTC
>CAZSBW010000437.1:0-3034 GCA_964604815.1 uncultured Salinivenus sp.
TGACTCTACCCCAAAAGGACTGCTTGATTCTGCATTAGGGAGGGATTGAGAGTCTGTTTCACGGATTGTTTGAGACCTGCGACTGCGTGGATCTTGGGCAGAAAGCCGCGCCGAACCGACGCGGGCGTGGACTGTTGAGTGAGTGAGTCCCGTCTGTCAATTGCGCTTTCGTTCCGTGCTCTCCTCCCCGATGCAAACCCGCTCGCCAGTCCTGCGTCCGCGCATCTTCGCCGAGGTGCCGTCCGTGACGGCGGGTGTGAGCACCCGTCACGGGGGCGTGAGCGGGCCGCCGTACGACACCCTCAACCTGGGCCGCCACGTGGGCGACGACGCGAGCTGCGTGGAGGAAAACCGCCGCCGGTTCTGCGCGGCGCTCGATACAGACCCGGCCTGGCTTGCCACGGCCGGACAGGTGCATGGGTCCACGGTTCGCGTCATCGACGCGCCCCGCCACGAACCGTTCTGCGACGGCCTCGTGACCACCACGCCGGGCCTCCTCCTCGCCATCGCCACGGCGGATTGCGCGGCAGTGCTCCTCGCCGATCCCGTCAACCGGGTCGCCGCGGCCTGCCACGCCGGCTGGCGCGGCGCGGTTGCCCGCATCGCCGCCGACACAGTGGCAACAATGGAGAACTGCGGCGCCGAGGCCGATGAGATCCGCGCGCACGTCAGTCCGTGCATCTCGCTGGAGGCGTTCGAGGTGGGGCCGGAGGTGGCTGCCCGCTTCGACGACGCCGTGGTGTACCACCGGGACAATTGGCCTCGCCCCCACGTCGACCTCAGGGCCGCCCTCCGTCGCCAGCTCGCAGACGCGGGCGTCCCGACCGACGCCATCGAGATTTCCGAACGCGGCACCGTGCAGGAAACTGACGACTTCTTCTCGCACCGCGCCTCCGGCGGGACCACCGGTCGTATGTTCGGCGCCGTCGTCCTCCGCAACTGACCCGGAAGTCGACTGATACCACCTGCGCCAAATCGCTGGACAGGGTCTGCCGGAAAAGACTTGTCAGGTCTCGGCAGACCTGACAGGTTTGGATCAGAGAGGCCTCCTTCGAGCACTGGTTCCCTTTGCACACCCCACCCCTCTGTCGTGCCTGTCGTCCCCTCCACCTACGCGCCCCCTCCGTTGCTGGCCGGCGGCCACGTCCAGACACTCTACGCCTCGCTCGTCCGCCACGTCGACTTTGACTACGACCACAGCGAGCGCATCGACACGCCGGACGGGGATTTTCTCGACCTCGACTGGGCGACGGCACGCACGAACGGACGGGGGGATCGCGATGCGGGCCGCGTGGCCCTCCTGACGCACGGCCTCGAGGGCAGTGCGGGCCGGCGCTACATGCGCGGCATGGCGCAGGCGCTCGTTCGGCGCGGATGGGACGTGTGTGCATGGAACCTGCGCGGCTGCAGCGGCGAACTGAACCGCCGGGTGGCCACCTACCACAGCGGGAAAACGGAGGACCTCGCCTGTGTGGTCGACCACGTTTTGCGTCGCGGCTACGCGCAGGTCGCGCTCGTCGGATTCAGCCTCGGCGGCAACATGACGCTCAAGTATCTCGGGGAACGGGGCTCCTCGATCGACGAGCGGATTCAGGGCGCCGTGGCGTTTTCGACCCCCGTCGACCTCAAGGCCTCGTCGCACCGGATCGCCCGATGGACGAACTGGCACTACACGCAATACTTTCTCCGGTCCCTCCGACAGAAAATTCGCCGAAAGGCCGAGCGGCATCCGACCGGGGTGCGCACCGACGCCCTCCCTCACATCCGCACGCTGCGCGACTTTGACGACGCCTATACGGCCCCGCTCAACGGCTTTCGGGACGCCGACACGTACTACCGCGAGGCCAGCAGCAAGCCACTGCTCCCCGAGATTGCCATTCCCACCCTTCTCGTCAACGCCGCCAACGACCCGTTCCTCGCCCCCTCCTGCTATCCCACGGGCATTGCGGACGGGCATCCCCAGTTCACGCTTGAGGTGCCGGACAGCGGCGGACACGTGGGCTTCGTCACCGTCAACGAGACCGGCGAGTACTGGTCGGAACGGCGCGCGGCCTCGTTCCTCGCTACGGCTCGTGGGTGATGCGGTAGATGGTGCCGGTCTGGTCGTCGGAGACGAGGAGCGCCCCGTCCGGCGTCTGCAGCACGTCCACCGGGCGGCCCCAGTTGTCGCCGTCCCGCAGCCAGCCGGTCGCGAACGGCTCGTAGCTCGTGGCTGCCCCCGTGCTGTCGAGCCGCACGAGCGTCACGCGGTAGCCGATCTTGGTGCTCCGGTTCCAGGAGCCGTGCTCAGCAATGAAGACCTGTCCGCGATATTCGTCGGGAAACTGCGTGCCGGTGTAGAAGGTCATGCCGAGCGCCGCGACGTGGGGCCCGAGTTCCTGCACCGGCGACGGGTAGTCGGCCGGATCGTGGCCCTCGCCGAAGTCTGGGTCGGGCAGGTCGGCGCCGTGGACGTAGGGATAGCCGAAGTGCTGGGGCGGATCGGTGAGGCGGTTGAGCTCGTCGGGCGGACGGTCGTCGCCCATCCAGTCGCGGCCGTTGTCGGTGAACCAGAGGCGTCCGGTGTCGGGGTGCCAGTCGAAGCCGACGGTGTTGCGCACGCCGCGCGCCACGAGGGTGCGCCCGCTCCCGTCCCGCGCTAGGCGGTGAATCGCGGCGTACGGATCGCCCTCGTCGCAGACGTTGCAGGGCGCCCCGACGGGTACGTAGAGGCTGTCGTTCGGGCCGAAATCGATGTACTTCCATCCGTGGTGCTCGTCGGTCGGCAAGGCATCGGTCACCACCGTCGGCTCGGGCGGATCGGCCAGCTGCGCGTCGATATTCTCGTAGCGCAGCACGCGGGAAATTTCGGCCACGTAGAGGTCGCCGTCGCGGACAGCCACGCCGTTGGGCGTATCCAGGCCCGTGTCGACGGTGTAGACCGAATCGGCCCGCCCGTCGTCATCGGCGTCGCGGAGCGCATAGACCCGATCCCCGTCCCGATTCCCCACAAAAAGCGTCCCCTCCGCCGAGAGCGCCATCGACCGGGCCTCCG
>CAZSBW010000438.1:0-3017 GCA_964604815.1 uncultured Salinivenus sp.
AGGAGGTCGCAACGGGCTTTATCGAGTCTGCGCTTTCGTTTTTGGACGTGGCCTCGGTTTCCCACGCCGGAGCGGTCCGAGCCATCAGGCGATATGACGACTTTGAAGACGGGGTCATCGGCGAGGCGGCCGCCGAGCACGGGGCCGATTTCATCTGCGCGCGGAACGCCGAGGACTTTGGGCCGGCGCGCCCGCAGGTGCTTACTCCGAAAGAGATTGCGGGGCTCCTCCGGGCGTAAGCGACCGGCGCGTGGAGAGATCTGGTTATGCTGGCTGCAGGTTGGGCAATCTCGCTGTCTTTTCGTGCTCATAGAGCCGGTGATGCGGTAGCATTCCTCCTTCACGCGGCATCCTAACATTCCCTCCGATACCGAAACTGTGGACCGTTCTGCCCCCGATTCCGACGATCAAGACATGAGTGACCGATCCCCGTCCTGGGTTGGGTACTGGCACGTAAGCCGCTACGGCGGGGAGCCGCCCTCGGTGCCGACCTACTACGACGCCACCGAAGAGAGCTGGGACGTGATCAAGGAAGGGGAGAATGGGCTACACGTAGCCCGCCATCCCATCTTGGAGATCCGGGAAGAGGTGATCGTCCTCAAAGACGAAGGGGCCGCCGACGACGAGGCCGAAACCTGGCGCGTCGAGACGCAAGGAGACCGGCTCTCCGTCAGGGCCGAGACCGGGCCCCACGAGGGAGCCGTCGGCGTCGCCGACCGAACCGGGACCGACCCCCGTGAGCTCGTTTCCTAAGCCCACAGGTTTCCGGCCCCGACCTGAAGCACGCCTATCACCAGCTCCTCAAAGGCTCTCCTCAAGGCCTCGATTGGCACCCAAAGTACAACAACCGATGGTGCCTTGTCGGTTTGGGTAAGATGTCCCAGGGCGCCTGCTACCCCAAGGCACCTGCCACGGCGTGTCCGAGGACACAGGCTACTGCATCTCCATCGACGACAGGGTCTGACGGATGGTTCGGGTGCCGCGCGGCGTAGACACTTCTGTGTTCCACTTGACGTAGTAGCGGGGCGGCTCTTTCCGGAGATGGACGGTACCGGTCACGTACCCATTGCCCACATCCAGGTCCACCACGTAGGTCTCAAACGAGCCAGCCGGCGTCTTGACTGTCTCCATGCCCACGACCTCAAACTCGGCCCTCTTCGTCGACTGGTCCTGAGGGGAAAAGACCCGGAGCGCCGCCCGGTAGCCCGGCTCCAGCGGCATCGCGCCGAGAGCGATGACGTCGTGGACGCCTCCCGCGAGGGTCGGCCCCTCCAGGCTCGCGCGGATCGGCACGGGCTCGCCGTTCCGCCTTGCTTCCCCGGTCACAGAGGTGTCTGAGTAAGTGAGGTCCATCACTGGCCCTCCCCGCCGGTGCCGCGACACCGGCAGAAGGGAGGGGCGGTGGGCGATCAGGGAGTCGGTGTTGGCGGATTGAGGCGTCTCGATCTTGTTTACGATCGTCCAGGTGTCGGTGCCGCCGGTAGTGGTGGAAGTGACCGTCAGGGACGAGGAGAGGTTCAAGGAGCGGTCCTCCATCTTCATCGTGGCGTCGTAGGAGAGAGCCGCCGGCCTCAGTTTCGTGCCGTCGATGCTCTCAAACCCGCCCGGCGTGCCGGAAGGCGCATCTCCTTCGGCCGTCTGCTGGGCCGCCACCGGAGCGGTCGCTGCCATGAAAAGAGAGGCGACGCAGAGAACTATGGGTAGAAGGAGTTGAGGCAATCGGTCCATGTCGAGCGGGCGTAAAATCTGAGCAGAGCTGGTCGGTGTGATCTTGCGGCTGGGGCCACCGAGTTCCAAGCGACCGGAAGGGCCGAAACACAGGAGCGCCGAAGCAAGGGAGAGCAACCTCCTCGCTGGTTCCTTGTGCCTATCTCAGGGGCGTGAGGCCTGTGCGTGGGGCCTGATGGGAAGCTCTTTCCTACGCCAGCGCGCCGCTGGAGAGGAGAAGGGCCCCGACGAGCGAGACCATTATCTGCGTGCCGGCCGCGAGCAGGGCCGGGCGAAGCTCGTCGGCGTCGATCGAGGGGCGGAAGGAGGGAAGATCTGTTTCGAAGCGCATGGCAATTGGTGTTGGACTGCGTTTGCGGAGTAGCGAATAGGGAGGAGGGCCGAGTCCCGGTCGCTCTCGCTGGCCGCCTTCGGCCGTGCCGCCATCTGACTCGACGCCTCCTGTCTTCTCGCGTAGATGCACGGCCAAGCGAGGCAGGCGTTTGGGGGCTCTCGACGAACCGGCCCTATTGTGCGACGAGTCGCAGGTAGGAGCTGCCTGGGAGGATGGAGGATGAGCTTCGAGCTACTCCAACCGCCCCGCTTCGAGAGCCCGGTGGGCAGAGATGGGAGCCGGTTGTCGAAGCCCTATTTTTCGCGCCGCAGACGGTCGATCGCCGGGCGGAGAAACTCCTCCAGTGCCCCGAGCTCCACGGGTCCGAGCTGCCCGCTTTGCCAGGTCGTTTCGGTCTTGACCGTTGCCCCGCTCTCTAGCTCCCGGGCTTTTTGGACCTCGGCGCTGAGGCTCGGCTTCTGGGTCTCCTGATTCTCCGTATCGCCGTTCTCTTCGCCGGGGAGATGGCGGGTAAGCGTGAGCACGGTCCCGACGTCAATCTGCCCGATCACCTTCTCTTCTCGCCTAGAGGGCCGGGCACGGGACAGGTTGTACCGCAGGTGATACTCTTCCCCCTCCTCAGTAAGCCGTTCAAAGAAGGAGACGGACCCATCGGGCAACTCCTCAATGCCAAGCGCGCTTCGGAGATGGGCGATGAGCTCATCAATGTCAGCTCGGCCCGATGTCTCCGGGGCGGAGGAGAACTCGCCATTCAGGTCGCCTAAGGCGGTCGGGCCAACGGGAGAGCCGTCCTCCCCTGTCAGGGAAAGCAGCTGAGAAAGCGCCCCGCGCGTCGAGGAAAGAGACATGTGTGGAAGAAAGTCGGCAGGATCAGAGAGTTGTACCTATGTGACAACGTCTCTGCTAAGTCCAGGGATCCGCAGGGGCGTACCGTCATGGAGGTGCCTGCCACAGA
>CAZSBW010000439.1:0-3012 GCA_964604815.1 uncultured Salinivenus sp.
CGACCAACGTGAACGCGGTCTGGTACGCCCTGGAGAGCTTCGACCGGCCCGTGGTACTGATCGCGGGGGGACGGGACAAGGGCAACGACTACACCGACCTGAAGCCGCTGGTTCGGGAGGGCGTACGCGCCGTGGTGGCCCTGGGCGAGAGTGCCGACAAGGTGCACGAGGAGCTCGGGGGCGAGGCGAACGGGCGGGGGCGGGGGCGGTCAATGGAGGAGGCACTCGATCAGGCCCAGCGCTTCGCACGACCGGGCGACGTGGTATTGCTGAGCCCGGCGTGCTCCTCCTTCGACATGTACGAAAACTATGAGGAACGCGGCAACATCTTTCGCCGACTGGTGAAGACGCTGCTTTGATGAGTGAATCGTGATGCGTGATACGTGACGCGTAATCGTAGAAGGGCGGCATTCTCACGTATCACGCTTCACGCATCACGCCCTGCTGCTACGAGCGGTGACGTTGAATTCTATAGGTGACGGCGACAACCGATGAGCTTCATTGAGACCTTCAAACAGACAATCACCGACCGGGCCCCGGCGGACAAGTACGTCCTCTGGGTCGTGATGGGGCTGGCGGCGATGGGCGTGGTGGCCGTGTACAGTGCCATCACGTATCTGGCAGAGGTGCGGGCCGGGGCTGCGCCGGAGCAGTTTCTGATTCGCCACCTTGTGCGGGTTGGGATTGCATTCGGAGTGATGGGGGTAGTGAGCTTCATTGACTATCGGACGCTGGCGCGGTATAGCCGGATTGGATTGATTGGGGCGTTGCTGATGCTGCTGGCCGTTAAGGTCGCGGGCTTCTTTACGCCGGGTGCAGACCGTTGGATTCGGGTTGCGGGCTTCGGGTTTCAACCGTCCGAGCTTGCTCGAGTGTCGCTTGTGTTCTACGTAGCGGTGCTGCTGGTGAAAAAGCAGGACTACGTAAAGAGCTTTGAGCGGGCCTTCCTGCCTATTCTCGTGTGGGTCTTCGGAACCATTTTGCTCATCGGACTCGACGACCTTTCGACCTCGGCCGTCCTGCTTTTCGCGATCATTCTAATGTGCTTTGTGGGACGGGTAAGTGCCCTCCAGATTGGGGGACTCGGGGTGCTCGGGGCGCTATTGGGCGCGGCGCTCATCGTGACGTCGCCCCACCGGGCGGCACGGCTGGAGGCGTACCTGGAGACGGACCTGTTTGCGAATACCGATCCCGAGCACGTGACGAGTGCGCGGGGCGAACAGTACCAGTCCCAGCAAGCCCGCATTGCGTTTGCCGTGGGCGGATTCACGGGCGTGGGGCCGGGGAAGAGCATCCAGCGGGACTTTTTGCCCGCCCCCTACAACGACTTCATCTTCGCAATTATCGCGGAGGAATACGGCATGATCGGGGCGTTTCTGCTGCTATTTGGCTTTTGTGTGCTGTTGTTTCGGGGCTATCTGCGCATCGCGCGAGATGCTCCCGATCCGTTGGGGCTCGTTCTCGCAGTCGGGTTCACCACACTGATTGTGGTGTACGGGTTCGTACACGCCGCGGTCGCGTGTGGCCTCATGCCCGTGACGGGACTGCCCATGCCTTTCGTGTCGTACGGCGGCACCTCAATGGTGGCCAACGGAATTATGGTTGGCGCTTTGCTCAACATTTCCCGACAAACGGAGGCTCGCACGCCCGACGAGGTGCGCCGGCAGCATAGAGAGTTCGTCTGATGCCCTCCGGATCATCGATACAAAACGGATCCTCCCTCCTGGGTCTCCTTCTTTCGTTAAGAGCTACGTTCGCAATCGAAATGGAAACGCGTCCTCCTCACATACTGGTTGCCGGCGGCGGCACGGGGGGACACGTGTATCCGGCCATCGCCATTGCCGACGCCATAACGGCCCTCCGGCCGAATGCCCGGGTGGTGTTTGCCGGGACGGAGGACCGGTTGGAGGCGCGGGCGGTGCCGGAAGCGGGCTATGCCCTCCATCCCATCACGGCCCAGGGCGTGCAGCGCAGCTTCTCGCCGAAAAACCTGCTGGTGCCGATTCGGGTTCTGCGAGGCGTTCAGCAGAGCTGGCGGCTGGTGGGCTCCATTCAACCGGACGTGGCGGTGGGCACGGGCGGCTACGTGTCCGGCCCGGTCCTGCTGGCCGCATGGCTCCGCGGGCGGCCGCTTCTCATCCAGGAGCAGAACGCCTACGCAGGGGTTACGAACCGACTGTTGTCCCGGCTGGCCGACCGGATCCATCTCGCCTTTCCCGAGGCGAAAGAGTGGGTGCCGGCCGACAGGGCCGCGGTCAGCGGCAACCCCACGCGCCGATCGCTTCGAGAGACCAATTCGGACGCGGCTCGCGGGGCCTTTCACCTGCCGTCGGAGGGGCGCGTGTTGCTCGTGATGGGCGGGTCGCTCGGCAGTGCGGCGCTCAACGAAGCCGTCGAGACGAACCTGGAGGCCCTTATGGCCGAGGAGGACGTGTATGTGATGTGGCAGACCGGAACCCGCTACTACGAGTCCATTGCCGAGCGTGTCGACGATCACCCCCGGCTTCGCCTGCGGGAGTACATCCATCGCATGGGATGGGCCTACGCGGCGGCCGACCTCGTCGTCTGTCGCGCCGGGGCCCTCACGTGCAGCGAGCTCGCGGTGACGGGGACCCCTGCCGTGCTTGTACCGTCTCCCAACGTGGTGGCCGACCACCAGACGAAGAATGCGCGGAGCATGGAACGCACCGGCGCAGCGAAGTTGCTTCCGGAGGCGGATCTGGCGAAGCGCCTCGTCGACTTCGTGCGCGACCTACTTCACGACCCCGACGCCCGCCGCGAGATGGCCGAGGCGGCCCGCGAGATGGCGCGTCCCGAGGCTGCCGAAACCATCGCCCGCGACGTGCTCACTCTCGCCGATCGTTACCGCACGAATTGACCAGCATACGCTCGACGTACAGGCGGGCCGACGGCCCGTTGCGCCAGGGGATATCCTCCACGATCAATCTCACGTTCCTCAACCAATGACTGAACTCCGTGAACAACCGGCTTTGGGCCGCATCCGCCAGATCC
>CAZSBW010000440.1:0-2983 GCA_964604815.1 uncultured Salinivenus sp.
GAGCAGACCCCGTACCAGAAGATCGTGATGACGCGCTGGAAGGAGGATCTTCGCCTGTTTCTCGACGGCAACCTCCAGTTTTCGTCCCTCGACGAGCCGCGCTACCATGAGCCCATCGTCCACGTGCCGATGAGTCAGGTGCGGTCGCCGCGCCGTGTGCTCGTGCTGGGGGGCGGGGACGGCCTCGTGGCACGGGAGGTGCTGAAGTACGAGACGGTCGAGCAGGTGACGATTGTCGATCTTGACCCGAAGATGTTCGAGATTGCTCGGACGCATCCCGCCCTCACGCGGCTCAACGACCGGAGCCTCCACAGTCCGCGCGTCCGCACGGTGACGAAAGACGCGTTTGTCTTTCTCGAAGAGACGGACCGGGCCTACGATCTCATCGTGGCCGACCTGCCGGACCCCAACAACGTGTCCCTCGCCCGGCTCTACAGCCGCACCTTCTACGGGCTCGTGCGCAGCCACCTTGCGACCGGCGGCGTATTCGCGACCCAGGCGACGAGTCCCTATTTTGCCCGAGAGGCCTTCTGGACCATCCACGAGACCATTCGGGCGGCGGACTTCGGGCACACGTATCCGTTTCACGTCAACGTGCCGTCGTTCGGGGAGTGGGGGTTCGTCCTCGCCGCTGAGCGCCCGCTCACGCCGACGGCGGCGGAGCCTGCGGTCGACACGCGGTTCCTGAACGGCCGCATCGTGCCGGGGCTCTTCCGGTTTCCCAAAGACCTGCAGTCGCCTGGCGATCTCCGTCCGTCGACCCTGGACCGTCCCCGGGTCCTGGAGGTCTACCTGGAGGGTTGGCAATACTGGAACTGAGCCGTCCGGGGCGAATTCGACTTCACGCGCCGTTCATTACTTTTCGACGTCTCCGCTTCAAGCATTCACCATCACCGATGGGCTTTTTCGATTCCCTCTTCGGCAGCGACGATGATTCTTCCCCCGACGAGCCGGTCGATGATCCGTCGCTCGACCAGCTCCGTGAGGGCTACATGCTCGACTACGAAATGCGCACGTGGGAGGTGACCAAGCACGCGAAGTACGACTACGAGGGCTGGCCCGCCGACGAGTGGACGCTGGAGAACGGAGATGATCTCCTCTTTCTCGAATACGAATACGACGACGGCGATGTCTTTCTGCTCTCGGAGCCCGCCGAGATCACCGACGTGACGGCGGACGGGGAGCCCTTCCGGGCGCTGGTGCGCGAGCAGGAGCCGCCCCACACGATCACGTACCAGGGGACCGACTACGTGTTGACGGAGGAAGGATCCGCCACCCGCACCGTCGACGACCGGACCAACGATCTCCGCTACTGGGTCTACGAGGGCGACGACGGGTTCGTGGCCCTCGAACGCTACGGCTCCAGTGACTGGAACGTCTACGACGGGCGCGAGGTGGAGCCCTTCGAGTTCGACAACATCCTTCCCCGGTCCGCAGACTAATTTCTGGCCGGACAATTCCGGATTGGTGCCTCCAGTGCTGTGGGGCGTACCGATACCGGAAGCAGTTCCTTATACCAACTACGCAGGATCGTCGTGCACTTTGCGAGTGGCTCTGTATTTGGCTGAGCTGCTGGGTTCTATCGGAGAAGATCCCGCATCTGGGAAGCCAAGCTTCCCTTGTGCGGGATGGACCAGAAGCAGACGGAGGCGTCCTCATCGCAGGAGGGTGCCCGATAGATGCACAATGATCTTCGGCAATCGGTATTAGTCGGCGGCGGCCTGGAGGGCGGCGATGACGTCGTCGTGAACGGGGCCGTTGGTGGCCACGACGCCTTCGTTTGTTTGCAGGAGGGGGCCGTGGGTGAAGTCGAGCGGCTCTCCGTGCATGTCGGTGACCGTGCCGCCGGCGGCCTCCACGACGAGCGCCCCGGCGGCGTGGTCCCAGATGCGCTCGGTGTAATCGGTGCCGGGGCGAGGGAGGCGGAGGTAGATTTCGGCGTTGCCGTTGGCCACCATCGCGTACTTGGCCTGGCTGTCGATCCGAACCGGATCGGCGGTGATGCCCAGTCGCTCGGCGGCGTCGGCGGCCAGCCCCCGCGAGCTGTGCGAGGAGACGAAGGATTCGGTGAACCGGCTCTCGCTCGGGTCGGTCGTGTCGCTGGTATGGATGGGGGTTGGGGCGTCCTCGTCCGACAGGGGACGTTGCCAGGTGCCCTCCCCGCGGACGGCCAGAAAGGCCTGTCCTCGCGTTTCGGGCTCGTCGGCGTCGAGCGAATCGGGGAGGCGGGGACAGCAGAGGGCGGCGACCTGGGGGGTGCCCTCGACGATGAGGGCGAGGGCAATGGCGTACTGGTCGCCCCGTACGAACCCCTTCGTGCCGTCGATCGGGTCGAGCGTCCAGAATCGGTCACTGTACTCGCGAGCAGTGCCGTGGTCGATCCAGGTGTAGACGCCTTCCGGCCCGGCGTTCGAGTGGTGGGCCCGCACGTGCTCCACCACTTGGTCACGCACGTCGGCGTTGTCGGGGTTGCGGAGGGCGGAAGAGTCTTCTTCCCCGATGACGGGATCCTCCGGAAACGCCGCCAGAAGAGCGCGGCAGATGAGGGCCTGACTCCCGAAGTCGGCCACCGTCACCGGCGTTCGGTCGTCCTTTTCCAGGACCTCGCCCATCTGATCCCGCACGGATTCGGTGAGCTCGGCGGCGGCCTGGACGGCCTCGAAGGCAACGGTGCGCTCCTCGTCGTAGGAAGTAGACATCGGCAGGAAGGAATGTCGGAAGAGATCAAAAGCGTGCCACCCTACGACGCGCACGGTGACCTGTTCTGCCGATTTTGTCTAAACGACGGGAGCGGCTACGATGCCCCCCCCAATAGCGACTCGTAGGAGGGCAGGTCGTCGAGAAAGGCGTACTCGCCGGAGTCGGTGTCGACGCGACAGGCGTAGTGCTCCTGCCCATTGGTGACCACGAGGTAGGGGGCGTCGAGGACGAGGTTGTACCGGGCGCCCTGGTCGAAGGCATCCTGGCCGACCGGGACGCTCGG
>CAZSBW010000441.1:0-2979 GCA_964604815.1 uncultured Salinivenus sp.
CGCCGGCGTTGAACGCGAGGGCCTGTGCGTCGCCCGTGTTCTCGTCGGGGCGGGAGGAGCTGCGGCGGTAGAGCGACGTGTGGCCGCCCGCCGCAATGACGACGGCATCGGCGTCGAACGCCACGGGCTCCCCGCCGTCCATAGCGAAGCCGACGGCGCCCGCGGCCTGTCCGTTCTCCACCACCAGGTCGGTAATGTAGAGGTTCTCGCGGTACGGCACCTCCAGATCCATGGCCTTCTGGACGAGCGTGTCCATGAGGGCCTGGCCGGTGCGGTCGCCCACGAAGCAGGTGCGGCGGAACGACTGCGCGCCGAAGTAGCGCTGGTTGATCGTGCCGTCGTCGGTCCGGTCGAAGGCCATGCCCCATTCCTCGAGTTCGCGGATGCGATCCGGCGCGCGGCGGCAGAGCATCTCCACCGCCGTGGGGTCGTTTACGAAGTGGCCTTCGTCGAGCGTGTCGGCGGCGTGGATCGCCCAGCGGTCCTCCGGGTCGAGGCTGCCGAGCGAGGCGTTGATGCCGCCCGCCGCCCAAATGGTGTGGGCGTCGCCGTGGGGGCGCTTGCCGAGAATGAGGCAGTCGACGCCGCGCTGGGCGAGCTCGATGCTGGTGCGGAGGCCCGCGCCACCGGCGCCGATGATAAGAACGCTCGTGGAGACCGTTTCGGGGGTCATTGGGGTACTCACGTGGTTGGAAGGTTCGGATGCAACAAAACGGCGTACCCGTTGGCTTTGCCGTGACGGTACGGCAATCACAACACGGCTCATGTTCACTTCGGGCGTGGAGAGAAGTTCTCTTTCTACACACGTCATGGAAAAGAATCGGAGGAACGTAACACGTGTATGCATTCTGTTTTTCGGGGGTGAATTCTTCCTGTAGGCGCGGCTCTCGTCCGTGGTTGGGAGAACGACTCCCCTGCCTAAGAAGTGCTCGGGCATCGGCAAATGTCCCCTCCAAACTGAAGATGTCCTCGGATTGATTGCGGAGCCGAACCCCGCTCATTGCTCGATATCCACCGTCCATTCTCGGGTGATGCCGTTCGGGCGCGAGGGGTTTTGATCGTGCGTCCTGCGCCTGAGATTGGCCGGTGAAGACGCGTCGGCTGCCGACGGCCCCAACTGTCGATCATGCAGCACCGCGTCCCGCTGCGTTCTGCCATTCCCCCTAGTACAGCGTCAATCGTGATTGTTCGAACAGAAAGTGCGATCTCAAAATTCCCAAGCAGGTCGTTCTGAGTGCAAGGGAAGAGCCTCTTCGAAGGAGGCGGCATCTTTCAAAGAGATCTTTCGACTTCGCTCAAGATGACGTGCCGAGAGTTGAATTTTGAGATCGCACTGGGAACCCAATCATTGAGGGTTGACAATCCACTGGTGATCTGTGCTCCATCCTGATTGCTCTGAAGGGAAGAAGGAGCGGAAAGAAGCACACTGCAACCAACTGGCAGCTCCTCCTGTCTCTTTGAAGTAAGCAGTCTACAGAAATAACCCAAGTTGCGTGTCATTCTGCACATGGGAAACGTAGCTTCCCAGATGCGGAATCTCTTCGGAACAGCCAGGTTGGTCCGTAAAGATTCTGAATCGAGTTCAGAATGGCCGCCTTTCGTTTGGGGCGCACCTTGGGTAGAAATACGCTTTTCCCCTTTTCCTGTATTCCTCTAAGATCCATAGCCAAATGCGTACGTTCTATCTCGCCAGCATCGGCATTCTCCTGCTCATTCTGGGCGTGGTCGGGTATGAGATGGTGCGCGGCCCGACCCCCGTCGAGGACCTGATCCCCGAGACGGCCGACTTCGATCCACGCGTCTACGATGGATCAATGGCGCCGGACACGAGCGCACCGGCGGTCCTCATTCTGGGCACGTCTCATCTTGCCCAGGACGATCACGATTACACGGAGACGGCCTTCGACCGGGTGACAGATAGTCTTTCCTCCTACAACCCAGATCTGGTCGTGGTCGAATACCTGCCTCCCGATTATCCACGGAACGAGGGACGCGACTACCGCCCCGACTGGGACCTGGACACCTATGCGGAGGCGTGGGCCGTGACGCACGCGGAGGCCGACTCCCTCCGACGAGCACATCGGCCTGCAGTACTGGGTATACGAGGAGGTATTCCCGGACGTCGAGTGGCAGGGCGACCCCGTTGGGGCCCAGCAAACTGAAAACTACTGGCTCCGCAACCAAAAAATGTTGGCGAACATGCAGGAGGCGATCGAGGCCCAAGACGCAGAGCGCGTGCTGGTAATCGTGGGCAGAGGGCACAAATACTTTCTGGACGAACTGACCCGCGAGGCCGGCTACCGCTGGGTCGACCCGCGCAAGTGGCTGCCTGCTCCGCACGCCGACGCGGAGACGGCCACGGCGAGCAATCGGGCGGACCCATCGGCGTCTTCTCCCTGACGGCCCAGCCAGACGGACGTTCTGCGATCACGGATCCAACGTGACGTTTGGCCACGCACTGCCACGGCAATCGCATTTCGAATCCCCGGGCCTGTATTCGCGCTCTGTTGAAGCAGTGCCACCGCGCGCTCCTCTCCCATTCGGCCCCTCACCCGCGCTTTTTCGGCCTTCCCATTGGAAGCAGAAGAGCCGTCCTCCCTCGACAGAGAAATTTTTTACAGGCGGTCGCCCTGTCGTTTGGGGACCGGCGGTGGAAGGTGGCGAACCTGTTCCCTCCTCGTTCGTGAATAGGGTTGCCCCTGCTGGGCATCGGTGCGCGTCCCTGTTACATCCGTTCTCTTTGGCCATGGACCTGCTGGATCCCACCTTTCTGACCTGGACGTTCGTCGGTGGCGGCGTGCTGCTGGTGTTGCTGGAAACGGCGGTGCCGGGTGGGGTGGCGGGCTTCCTCGGGCTCGGCGGCCTCGTGGTCGCAGGCCTGCGGGCCGTGGGCCTGCTCCTCGACCCGTGGACGGCCATCCTCACGTGGATTTTTCTATCCGTGGGCATGACGATCGCCCTGCGCCCCCTCGCGATGCG
>CAZSBW010000442.1:0-2969 GCA_964604815.1 uncultured Salinivenus sp.
GCCAAAATGCACAATGAATGCTCGCATTTGGTATGAGGCGGCGCCTCATTCAATGAGCATCGCGTCGCCGAAGGAAAAAAGCCGGTACTCCTCCTCGAAAGCCTCCTCGTAGACCTCGAACGTGAAGTCATAGCCCATGAACGCAGACGCCATCATCATGAGCGTGCTCTCCGGCCGGTGAAAGTTCGTGATCATCCGCTCGGTAATCTTGAAGTCGTACTCCGGATAGACAAAGAGGTCCGTCCAGCTGTGGTCGGCCTTCAGGGTCTCGTCGGCCGACAGGCTCGATTCCAGGGCACGCACGACCGTCGTTCCGCAGGCAGTTACCGTGTTCTCCTCCGAGAGCAGGGCGCGGTTGACGGCCTCCGCCGTCTCCTCCGGAATATTGAACTCCTCGGAGTCCATGCGGTGCTTCGTGAGGTCCTCCACGCCCACGTCCCGGAACGTGCCGCGGCCCACGTGGAGGGTAATGGGCACCACGTCCACGCCCTTCTCCTCCAGCCGCTCGACCAGATCCTCCGTAAAGTGCAGGCCGGCCGTAGGGGCCGCCACCGCCCCCCGATGCTTGGCAAAAATCGTCTGGTACCGGTCGCGGTCCTCCTCTTCGACCTCCCGATCGATGTACGGGGGCAGCGGCGTCTCGCCGAGGTCTCGAATTTTGGCGTACAGGGCCTCATTCGAATCGTCGAACGCAAAGCGAATGGTGCGCCCCCGCGAAGTGGTATTGTCGATGACCTCGGCCATCAGCTCGTCGTCGAACTCGAGCTTATTGCCAATCCGGATCTTGCGGGCCGGATCGACCATCACGTCCCAGAGCCGACTCTCGGGGTTGAGCTCCCGGAGCAAAAAGACCTCGATGTCGGCCCCGGTCTTGCGCTTCTGGCCGTAGAGCCGGGCCGGATAAACCTTCGTGTTGTTAATGACGAGCACGTCACCCTCGTCGAAGAAATCGGGGAGGTTGTCAAAGGAGTTGTGCTCGACGGCGTGGTTCTCGCGATCGACGACCATGAGCCGGCAAGAGTCGCGCGGCTCAGCGGGATATTCGGCGATGAGTTCGTCGGGATACTCGTAACTGAACTCCGAACGTTTCATATACGAGCGTCGGGGGATCGGGGGATGAAAGAGAATTGAGCTCAACGGATGCGACGCAAGAGATCCTGTACCGCAGGCAGTCTCCCGGCCGTTTACGTGCAAACAGCACGGCCTCTAAACTACGCGTCGAGAGTAGATGATCCGGGCGCGAAGCGGACGCTGCCGTCCAACCAGGGACTCTCCGGAAAGATCATCGTGTTTCCGTATGAGCACCGTCGGTGAGCCATTGCCGCTCCCAGTCGGCAGGGGGCGGATCGAGCGGCTGATCCGGGTAGAGCACGGAGGCGAGCACTTCGATGGCCCGGTAGAGCCGAACGCCGGGTCGATTGAAATAAGCATTGCCGTCGAGCAGGGCCACCCGGTTCTCCTGTACGGCCGTGAGGGCCTCCCATCCGTCGCGCTCGGTAAGATAGTGGAGGTCGCGGCGGGTCTCCTCGATGGTGAAGCCACAGGGCATGCACACGATGACGTCCGGGTCGGCCTCGCGCAGGTCGGGCCATTCGATGCGGCGGGTCGGCTCGCCGGCGGTCCCCATCACGGCCCGTCCGCCCGCCATGGTCACCACGTCGGGCATCCAGTGGCCCGCCACCATCAGCGGCTCCATCCATTCGATGCACGCGACCGACGGCACCGACTGCGGATTGGTAGTGCGGTCCACGCCAAGCTGGTCTCGGAGCCCGCGCAGGCCGGTTTCGAGATTGGCGAGCACCTGCATGGCCCTGTCCACGCGGTTCATCGCCTTCCCCAGCCGCAGCGCCTCGTCGAGCACCTCCTTCAAGGTCTGCGGCTTCATCGAGAAAATGGTAAGATCCGCCCCGGTCCAGTCCGCCAGGCTCGCCTCCAGCTCCGTCTGGCTCACCGCACAGACCTCGCACTGGTCCTGTGTGACGATGAGGTCGGGGTCCAGCTCGCGCAGTCGCTCCAGGTTCACGTCGTAGAGGCTGAGGCCTTCTTGCACCTTCTCCTGCACCGCGTCGTCGATGGCCGCTGAATCGGCCTCGGCGTCGTAGGTGGGGGCGGTCACGACGGGTCGATCCTGAATCTCGGGCGGGTAGTCGCACTCGTGGGAGCGCCCCACCAGATCTGCGGCGCCTTCAAACTCACAAATCCATTCGGTGGCGGCCGGCAGCAGCGAGACGATGCGCATAGGAGCAAGAGGACGGGTGACGGTCAAAATGAACGGGACTCCCGCTTGATTGGAGGCGCGGGTGGTCGCGTGGTTCCTACTCCGGGGAACGCCCCCTTCGCCTCGGCAAAAATTGCTCATTCACGCCCCGAGTCCCCCGATTCACGACAGCTGGCGTGCAGTTCATGAAACGCCGGGCCCTCCCCTTTTCCCTGGAATCGCCATGCCTTACATTTCTGATGCCTGCGATCCTACTGATACGTGAATGGGTTTCTAACAACGATCCCCGCTGATACCACAACACGGTCTAGGAAATCTGAGATTTCCAGGATCTGAGATTTCCAGGATCTGAGATCTCCCTCCTCGTACGGAAAGGGGTTTTTTCTACCCTGCACGGATCAGTAATAGGCGAGGTCCCCCATTGCGCTTGCCTTTCCCCACCGGCATCTTGACCCCATGACTGCTTCGATACGCTCCTTCCTCGTTCGCCTGCTTTCCCTCCTCCTGCTCGCCGGCGTGGCCGCGGGGCTCGGCACCGCTCCCGCCGAGGCCCAGTCCAGTGACCACGCCGTGTACGATTCGACCCACTTCGACGACCTGGCGTACAGAATGATCGGCCCGTACCGGGGCGGTCGCTCCAGCGCCGTCACCGGCATCGCCGACCAGCCCGACACGTACTTTATGGGCACCACCGGGGGCGGCGTCTGGAAGACGACCAATGCCGGGCAAGACTGGCACAACATTTCGGACG
>CAZSBW010000443.1:0-2962 GCA_964604815.1 uncultured Salinivenus sp.
CCGTAGCGGATGCGGGTGGGCACGGCGGTGGTCGGGTCGACGGCCACCGAGAGGATTTCCTCGCCGATGAGGGCGTTGAGCACGGTCGTCTTCCCCGCGCTGAACTCCCCGAAGACGGCGAGGCGAATGGGCGCCTCTTGTAGATACGAAACCAGCTCGCCCGTGTCCGGCAACGACGCAGAGGCAGAGTCGTCCATGCGGATAAACCACAAAGAATTTCGCCAAAAACGCGCTTAAAGAATATCCGCGCTGTTTAGAAATTACAAGCCGACGGAGAGCGCGATTGCTTTCCTTGGAAGTGGTCAAGAAGCGCCTGGACGTGACACCTTCCTGTTCGAGCGACAACCCTTCTTCTGCCTTCCTCTGCTGGCGGTGTGGTGGTGGAGGGAGAAAGAACAGTAGAGCGGCCCTGTCAGTCGTGAGAGCGGAATTCTCAGTCTGCGAGGGGCACCCACCCAATTTGCTTCTTTCCGCCTTGAGCGGGCCGAGAGGCCCCGACCTGAATGGCGCCCTTGCTTGCCCCTCGACCTCCGCGTAGGCCCCTTGCCTCTGCAGTCTGACCTTCGGAAAATCGCCTCCTCCGAGCGCCACGTCCGGTCCTTCCTGGGCCAAAAGCCAAGCCCCCAGGCAATAGCCGCCGAGCTTCTCCCCGAAAGGCTCAAGCGGCTAGGCGAGGACTTTCCCCCAGGGCCACGGTATTTTCAGGGCCCACGGTATTCTCCGCGCCCTCGATATTCCCGGCGGCAAGGCTACCCGCCTCCCCGAGAACGGCGATCTGCCCCTCTGCAGATCTGCACGTCTGCTGATTAGCACGTCTGCTGATTAGCACGTCTGCAAGCGAGGCCATCCTTGCCGGTCTCCGCCTCGCTCCGCTCGGCGCTGTGCGGCGGGGGTCGGGATGGGGAACGAGAAAGGCTCTGCCCGTCCTCAGCGGCCATTCTCTAGCGAGGATGGGTGCCCCTCACTCCCCACCTCCCTTTTCGCTCTCAACGAATGAAACGACGCCCTCACTATGTCTCAATCAGAACGTACGCCCCTCAGTGCCGAGCCGTGGCCGAGCGTGGCCGTGCCACTGGGGCTCATCGAAAAGGCCCGCCCCGAAGACGCCGCCCGTCTCTTCGACCGGCTGTTCGACGCGGCCGAACGCAAATTCGGCGACTATCCCGCATTTGAGATCAAAAAGCGGGGAAAGCGGCTCGTCGTCGCGATGCCCCGGGACGCCGGCCCGCAGCGAGCGCCCCACGTCTCCCCAGATGCCTCTTAAGATCTGCTTTCAAGCATCCAGAAGGCTGAGAATAGGGGAACCGTCGCCCCAAAAGGTAGGCCCCGCCCGAGCACCGGTCTAAATTTCCTGAATCGCTCCTGGGTGGCCCATTCGGCTGGGTGGCCCATCCGGCAGGTCCCACCCTACCTCCCGCCGAAGCCAATTCCCCGCGCTGGGACCGCCGGGCTTCGCTTCCAGAGACTGGAAGATTCGAGAGACTGGAAGTTTCGAAAGAATCAAACGGCTGAGCCGAGCAGCCGAGCGTCGGTAATGTTTTCTGCGACGGCAACCGAACCTGTCGCCTCCGCGATCGCGGCAACCGGCCCGCCTGTACGCAAGACCGGACGCAAGGCCACTCCTGCCGGTCTCCGCCTCGCTCCGCTCGGCGCTGTGCAGTTTTGGGAAAGGGTGGGAACAGGGCGGCATGCGCCAGTGGGGCCAACGCCACTGCAGTCTCGGGCCATCGGCGAGGAGCCCGCGCGAGGTTCTTCCGAGACGCATTCTTCCGAGGCGCAGGAGACCGCCTTCCACCTTCTCTTTTCGCTTCTACTACGCAATAAGACCATAACAACCCAACCTCCCATGCTTCCCTTCAGCGAGCAAGGAAACCCCTCTCTAGCCGTTCCCCTCGGTCTGCTCCGAAAGGGCCGGCCCGAAGACGCCGCCCGTCTCTTCGACCATCTCTTCGAGAAAGCCGAGCAAACGTTCGGAGAATACCCGGCCTTCGAAGTGACCGCCATTAACAACCTCCTCGTTGCTCGGCCGCGAGAAAACAACCGGCGCGCGCCCCGATGAAGGGACCTCAATGAAGGGAGCGAGCCTGAGGTGATAGGAACGGGCCCGCGTTTGTAAACGAGCTCGGGTTTGTAGAACGTCCCAGTTTGTAGGATGCGCCGGGCACGCTCAGGGCCGCGGGGCATCCCCGGAAGGAAAACACGCCCGAAGAGAAAACTCCAGAGGGAAAACTCCAGAGGGAGAACTCCGAAAGAGAAATAGCTCCTCCACTGTGACACCACTACCGTGGCACCGCTGTAGCACACGGCGCCTTCGGATACAGCCAGGATACAGCTTATCCCTCAGTTTCTCGGGCAATCGAGGCTTCCGGTTTCTAAGGGCGCTCAGGCCGCTCTGCAGTGGTCCTCTATCCGGTGGTCCGATCTGTGGGGGAACTCTTTCCCTCTCCACTAAAAGCCGTGAGCGGCTCTCTACGGGCGGCTCCCCGCGGCTGGGCAGCGCCTTTTCCACCCGACTCGCCTTCTCCTTCCGACTGCCGCCTCCTGCCATGTCGGCCCCTGCCATGTCGGCGCCTGCCACCCCGCTTTTGAGCGATCTTTCTCTTGAGTGATCTTTCTCAAGTGGTCTCTCTCAAGCGGTCTCTTCCAACAAGTGGTCTTTTCCAAAAAGTAGTCTCTTCCAACCGGCCTCGGCCAGGGGGACGGCAATCTCTGGGCGTCTCTGATCGATCCTTCCGGTACCTAACGGTTAAGCGTCAGGTGCGCCTCGCTCCGCTCGGCGCCGGGGCTTGGGGGAAGGGCTGATGTTTCGAAGGGCCCTCAAGAGGAGACGGCCCTCAAAGCGGGTCTGTCACTTTCAGCTGCCGGCCAACCTTCTATTGGCAGGTCTTCTGTTGACAGGGCTTCCTTCTTTCCTTCGCGCTCTACCCTCAAAACAGGCAATGCGCATATGGACCGCTGGAAT
>CAZSBW010000444.1:0-2952 GCA_964604815.1 uncultured Salinivenus sp.
ACGCGCGTCCATCCGCCCCGGCACTTCTGTCGGGGCGGAAGCGCGAGGCAGAAGGAAATCAGATCCTCATCGGCAAACGGAAAGCGCACCGACACGCCGACGTGACGCCCCACCCGAACGGCCGTCTCGACTGCCCGGACCAGGCCGCCGGAGGTGACCTCCTGCCGGTGGGCCGCCCGCGCCCGTACTGGCGGCCAGTCCCGATCGGCGCCGTGGGCCCGGGCCCGCTCGTCCCAGCCCACCCGCCGGAGCAGGCCGGGCTGCACGAGACGGCGGGCATGGTCGTCCCCTGCAGGCCCGCCTGTGAGGGCCTTCCAGGCGCGCCGCGCGGGGCCGATGAGGAGCGGACCTGCGACAAACTGGTAGAGGAGCCGTCGGTACGTGGCTATCGGCGGGCCGAGGTGCCGGGCCGCGGCCCGAAGCTCTCGGGCCAGCGTCCACCAGCGCCCCGATAGGGCCAGCTCCCGCAGCCGACCGGTCCCGTGCCCCGTCACGCTGTCACCCAAGAATCCGTCGAGGGCCACGTCGACGCCCGCCTCCCGGGCGGCCCGAAGGAGCGTCGTCGTCATAAACAGGTTCGGCGTCATGAACGGCTCGCCCAGGGCCTCCATCGCCTCGGTGGCCGTCTCGAGGGGGCCCTCCTCATCGCCGGCAATAAAATGGGGCTCGTAGCCGCCCTGGCGGTGCACTGACTCGATGAAGCGGCGCTCGTCGCTTTCGGGCACCTTGTCGAACGTGAGCGAAAACGTCGGCAGCGGCTCCGACTTCGGAAGCAGCTCGCGGGCCAGGCAGGTGACGGAGCTCGAGTCGAGCCCGCCGCTGAGCCACGTGCCGACCCGTCCGGGTCCCCGCATCGCCCGCTGGACGGCACGGGAGAGACGTTCGCGGTAGGCCTCCTCCCACTCGGCATCGGAGCTGCAGGCAAGGTCCTCGGCGGGGGAGAAGGCCCGGTAGGACGCTACCGTTGTCCTCGTCGGGGACGCCACAAGGCGGTGGCCGGGGGGAAGGCGGCGGACGTCTTCGTAGAAGGTCGCCCCCCGGTCCTCGTGCATGAACATGAGGAAGTCGGCCACCCGCGTCTCGTCGAGCCGGCCCGAGACGGAGGGCAGGCGGTGCAGCAGGTTCAGCTCGGAGGCGACGGCCACGCCCCGCGGGCCATCATGGACGAAAAGCGGCTCCTGGCCGAAGGGGTCGCGGGCGGCGAGGAGGAGCCGAGAGGCCGGGGCCCAGATCACGAAGGCGAACGCGCCCTGGAAGTGGTCGACGCACGCAGGTCCCCACTCGGCGAAGGCCGAGAGGACGAGGACCATGTCTGAGTCCGGCTCCTCGGGGCCGAGCCGAGCGGCCAGGCGGCTGGGCTCGTCGAGCCGCACGTTCCCGACCCCGATGGCCCCGGAGGGGTGACAATGCACCTCGGGGGCTCGAAGATCGGAGTCGTCTCGCAGGCCACCGAGACCGGCTGAGCCGCGGGCCCACGCCTCACCAGGGGCCGTAACATCACCAGGGGCCGCAGCCGCCGCATCTTCCGGCGTCCCGCCCACCTCCGGGGACCCAGCTAGCAGGCGCCGGATCTGCCGCTCCGAAACGGGCGCCCCCTCTGCATGCATCCAGCCTAAGAAGCTGCTCACTGCAGACTTGGTCAGGTGAGGAAGAAAGGCGCTGTCGTCTGCGGGGCGGGGTCCAGACCGGATCGCAAAGGTACCGGTCCGGGCGAAAAGGTGACCTCTAAGATTGAAGAAAGCTCCCCGGGGCGATGCGGCCAAACGCAGGGGGAGAAACCGTCACGCCGATCGGTACTCTTTTGGAACGCGGCCGCTTGGGACGCCACCGGCAGAGAGGGGCCCGGGTGGACCCGGGACTCCCGGGCCGCCCCGGGGAGGAAGGGCCCTAGCGCACGAGCTTTATCGACTGCGTCTTCACCTGCCCGCCGGCCTTCAGCCGCAAGAAGTACGTGCCGGCCGACAGGTCCTTGGCCCGAAGCGTAGCTCGGTGCCACCCGGCCTTTTTCGATCCGGTCGCCAGGCGCTTCACCTCGCGGCCGAGGACGTCGTAGACCACCATCTCTACGTCCGCCTCCTCCGGCAGGGCGTAGCGGATTGTGGTCTTCTGGCCGAAGGGATTCGGGTAGTTTTGCTTCAGGACGAGCTTGTCTGGGGCCTGCTCCTTCGATATCTGGTCTGCCAGGTCCCCAAGTTGCTTGAGCACGGGCTCGCCGAGTTCGGCGGCCTTCGCTCTGGCAGCTTTCGCCGTCCCGCAGCCGGAGACCGAGGCGTTGTAGCAGCCAAAGATGTCGTCGTCGCTCACGTAGACGACCGTTGAGAGCCGGCTCTCAAAGTTGGTCGACGTCGGCGTGTCGTTCGGGAAGTCCGAGGCGGGGGCCTTGTAGAGGGCCAGGGCATCAGGGCCGTCCTGGAGCCGGCCCTCGCTGAAGACCTGGTCGACTCCTTCGACCGCCGGATTTCCCAACGTGAAGGTGCCGCCCACATCGACGGTCCCGCCGAGGTCGTCGGCAAAGTACGACCTACTGTCTGCTCCGTCGAAGAAGACCATCGAGCAGCCCTCGAGCGCAATGGGCTCCGCGCCGGTATTGGTCAGCTCCACAAACTCGCCCGTATCACTCCCTTCCTGACTGGCGTCGAAGTCGCTGATCTGGAGGTCGATTTCTGAGAGGTCCAATTCAGAGCACGTCAACGCCTCTTCACTGCTCCCCTGATTACTATCGAAGAAGACTGTCTGCGGGGTCCCGTCGGTGTTTACCCCCGTTACAAGTAGCTCTGCGGTACCGTCGCCGTCCAAGTCCGCCCAAGTTGCATTTCCTCCCACAGTTCTGGGAAGAGGATCTGCAGGCTCAAAAGATCCCGTCCCGTCGTTTTTGTAAACGGTCGTAGCCCGGCCTTCAGGCGAAGAGTTGACATTTGCTTCGTCGGTGGAGTCTCCGCTGACGGCAAGGTC
>CAZSBW010000445.1:0-1107 GCA_964604815.1 uncultured Salinivenus sp.
GGCTCCAGCGTCGCCCGCAGCTCGGCCAAGCCGCTCACCGGCACCATCAGCAACGGCTCGTTCCTCACGTCCAGCGTCTACAGCGCACCGCCGAAGATTGCGGTGTCGCCATCGGCCATAGACTTCGGGGAGGTGGAGACCGACGCCACCAGCACCGAGACGGTTACGATTAGCAATGACGGTGCGGGTACCCTCAAGGGCGATGTCTCCCTTCAAGACGGCACCGTCGGTCTGTCCATCACGAGCGGCAGCGGCACCTTCAGCCTCAGCTCGGGCGGCCAGCAATCCGTGGAAGTGGAGTTTGCCCCCGACTCGGTAGGCACGATCCGGGACTCCGTCGTGATCAGCCACAGCGCCGACAGCACCGAGAGCCCGGTGCGGGTCCCCCTTGAGGGCGTCGGCAAGGCCGGGCAGCTTGCCGGTACCGTGTGGTACCCGTCCGAGTCCGAAACCTTCTCCGTGGAGGGCCGCGCGCTGGGTGGCGTCACGGTGCGGGCCGTGAGCGCCTCCGACACGTCCACCACAACGACAGGAAGCGACGGCAGCTACGCCTTCGACAGCGTTCCGGACAACGAGTACACCCTCACGGTCGACGTGTCTGGCGACTCCGGCCACGTCGAGACGGCCGACGCCCTGCGCACCATCCGCGGCTTCGTGGGCAACGCGCCGTTCGTGGATCCCTTCCAGTCCGGCGTGGCGGATGTCAACGGCGACGGTGTGGACGCCAACGACGCCCTGCAGATCGAGCGCTTCTGGCTCGGGCGCCGCAGCAGCTTCCCCGCCGGCTCCTGGCGGAGCGCCTCCAAGACCGTGAACCTGACCACCGAGGAGGCGATGCAGGTGGATCTCTGGGCCGCCCAGTATGGCGACGCGGACCTGGACGGTAGTGAAATGAAGAGCAGCAAGACCTCGCTCCTTGCCGCCACGAACAAGGTGGCCTCGGACAAAGAGGCGGGAGCCCCGAAGACAATCAACGTGGAATCAGGCGAATCCTTTGAGGTGCCGGTGCGGCTCGATCGGGCCGCGACGCTTGGGGCCTATGGGCTTGCCCTGGAGTACCCCTCCGACAAGGTGAGTTTTCAGGGCGCCGAGGGCCCCCGGAGCAGC
>CAZSBW010000445.1:1117-2945 GCA_964604815.1 uncultured Salinivenus sp.
GAGCGCCTCCAAGACGGTGGACCTGACCGCTGAGGACGCGATGCAGGTGGATCTTTGGACCGCCCAGACCGGCGACGCGGATCTGGACGGCAGTGACATGCAAAGCAGCAAGACGGCGCCGCTCTTTGCCGTTTCGGGCCATGCGGCCCCGTCCAAGAATGCGGGAACGCCGGAAACGATCAACGTCGAGGCGGGCGAGACCTTTGAGGTGCCGGTGCGGCTCGATCGGGCCGCGACGCTCGGGGCCTATGGGCTTGCCCTGGAGTATCCGTTCGACAAGGTGAGTTTTCAGGGCGCCGAGGGCCCCCGGAGCAGCCTCCAGTCGCAGACGGCGGACGGCACCGTTCGCCTCTCCTGGTTCGACCGGAGCGGGGGCGAGGAGCCCATCGAGGTGCAGGCCGGACGCGAGATCGTGACGCTCACCTTCCGGGCCGCCGCCGACCTTGGCGGCAGCACGAACCTTGAACTGGAAATGGCCGAAGGCGAGCTGGCCGACGCTCAGGGCCGCTCGATCGACAATGCGACCCTGACCGTTCCGAAGTTCACGCTCGGCACGCCGGCCCCCGACGAGTTTGCCCTGAAGGGCAACTATCCGAATCCCTTCCGCGGCCGCACCCAGCTTCGTGTGGATCTGCCGAGCGAGGCGACGGTGAACGTTGCGGTCTACAACGTGCTCGGGCAGCGCGTCCTGCAGGTCGAGAAGGCGATGGACGCAGGGCGCAATCGGGCCCTTCCGCTCGACGCCTCGCGGCTGTCGTCGGGAACTTTCTTCTACCGGGTCCGGGCAGAGGTCGATGGCAAGACCGTGAAGGAGACCGGGCAGATGGTGCAGGTCCGGTAGCACATCTCTCCATTCGGTGGGACGCGGCCGGTTGGGCGTCGAAGAGCGGCGCCCGCCTGGCCGCCACCTCTTGCCGAATCGGCCCCTTCTCCCCTTCGGCGCTTTCCGCAACGCAAATCCAGCCGAGTCATGACTTTGCCTTCCACGCGAACACTCATCGCCGTCGCTCTTCCGCTGCTCGTGCTCCTGAGCACTAGTGGCGTCCGTGCCCAGGACGGGCCCTCCCTCTCCATCGAGACGCGAGGCGCCACGGCGGGCGACAGCGTCGACGTACCCATTGAGGTCACCGAGTTCGACAATGTCGGCTCGGTCGGGCTCACCATCACCTTTGATCCGGACAACCTGTCGTTTCCGTCGGATCCCTCCACTGCCGATTTGATCGACGGCGCGCCGCGCGAGGGCTTTTCGGCCAACGTGCCCGAGCCGGGCGTTTTGCGCATCTCCTGGTACGACGATACCGGCGATACGCCCCTCAGCGTGGGCACCGGTACGCTGCTCACTATCACCTTCGACTCCTTTAGCGGCGAGAGCAGTGTGGCCTTCGACGAGGCAAACAGCGAGATCGTGAGCGCTGGCGGCCAGACGATGGATGCCACGTTCTGGGACGGGCGCGTGACTGATGCCCTGCGCACCCTGTCGGTGGGCACCCGGAGCAATGCGTCGCTGGGCGACACCGTTACGGTTCCCCTGTCGGGGGAAGCCTTCACCAACGCAGGATCTGCCTCCCTCGACCTGTCGTTCGACCCGTCGGTCCTTCAGTTTGTCGGGCTCACGGACAAGTCGAATCTCGGGCTGGAGGCGGATGCCAGCGGCGGAACCCTGCGGATTGGGGGCTTCAACGCCGACGGAGAGGCCCTGGAGGGCACGTTCGCGGACCTTGAGTTTGTGTTTCTGGGCGGAGATTCCCCGCTTCGGTTCCGGGGCAGCTCCAGTATAACGGACTCGACGGGCACCGACCTCCCCGTTCGGTTCCAGGACGGGGGGACC
>CAZSBW010000446.1:0-2944 GCA_964604815.1 uncultured Salinivenus sp.
TGATTCCGAATCCTTTCGAATTCCGGCGGCTGCTCCCGCGAAAACATCCTGGCAACCTAGATTGCCTGCATCGGGAGGAGGACAAATTTCGGAATTTTTTCTGGACGCTACAGTAAGAAGATTCAATCCCTAATTCGCATTCGTCAATGTCCTTCTTCCTCGATGCTGGGGGACGACCGACCTGCGACCATGATCCAGTCCCCCGGCCACCCGGCACGGTCGAGGGCGCGCTGGTGGCCAGCCTTCAAGAGAAAGCCGCGGGCGACGAGCGTATCCGGCGACGGTCCGGGTGGGCCCCCTTCAGCCGACGCGGATGTGCCTTACGAGGCCCGTCCCGCTGCCGTCTCACACGATGGCGATTCGAGTGGAGCATGACGATCGCAGGCCGGTGAGACCCATTCGGTTACATTCGTTCTGAACGGTCCGCAGGCACCAGGACTGGGCCGACACCGTCCAATGTCAAAACGCTCAGAAATCAAAACAGTCTCTTCGGCAGCGATGCGTTTCCGCGGGCACACGCAGGCGCAAATCAGACCTCCCTCAAACTTGTGCCCCGCAATCCGTAACATAAGAAGACGACACCTGCATTGATAGGGTCCTCTCCTCACGACGAAACTTCCTGGATCATGTCCAACTCTTCGCTCCCCAACGGCGTTCTCGCCGCCAGCCTCACCCCGCTCGACGAGGATGAGACCCCACACGGACCGGCTCTCGCCGAGCACGTCCAGACGCTCTTCGACAACGGCTGCGACGCCGCGTTGCTCTTTGGTACCACCGGAGAGGGGCTCTCCTTCTCCGTCGAAGAACGCCTCCGGGCCCTCGACGCGGTCATCGACGCAGGCGTGCCCCCGGAGCGCCTCCTCGTGGGCACCGGCGCCCTTGCGCTCCCCGACGTGATTCGACTATCGTCGCACGCCACCGACCACGGCGTGGGCGGCGTTCTCGTGCTGCCTCCCTTCCACTTCACAGACATCTCCGACGAGGGCCTCGTAGCTACGTACGACCGACTCATCGAAGACGTCGCCGCTCCGAACCTGCACCTGTATTTGTACCACTACCCCAATCTCACGCAGGTCCCGATCCCCTTCTCCCTCATTCACACGCTACTCGATCGGCACCCCGAGCAGGTGGCCGGGATCAAGGATTCGAGCGACGAGTGGGACCATCAGGACGCCCTCTGCTCCTCCTTTCCCGACCTGCAGGTGTTTACGGGGAGCGAGCGTCACCTCACGCCCCTCCTCCGCGCCGGCGGTGCCGGGTGTATCTCAGCGACGGTCAACGTCACCGCGCCCCTCGCTCAGCAGGTGGTACGCGACTGGCAGACCGACGCTCAGTTTGCCTCTTCGCAATCGACACTCACGGAACTGCGCACGCGCCTCTCCCAGTTCCCCACCATTCCGGCGCTCAAGCAGCTAATGGCCTGGCGTCACGACCGGCCCGAATGGGTCCGGATGCGCCCACCCCTCGCCCCGCTCGACGAGGACGAAAAGGACCGTCTCCAATCCCTCCACGAAACCCTGTGGAGCGAAGTCGAAGACGCCCTCAACGGATAGGTCACCGATCCGTCGGGACGATCTCCCCGTCCGGCGTGATGCGTTCTCCCTCCGCCGGGGGCTGTGTTGGAAACCGACCAATGGGCACATCCTCGTTCCGGTCCTTCGGCACGTAGTGCACGTGGTCCCCATGAGGCACCTCCTCGTACGGCTGGTCGCGGTACGGATTGACCACGACCCACATCAAGTAGGAGAAGAACACCAGTAGGAGTCCCCCAACCACCCACTTCCGCCACGAGCGCCCCGTGGATCCCTCCTCTTGCTGGGAAGATGAGTCGGTAGCCATCAGTACGACGATGGATGAGAAACAAACGGGGCCTCCTCAACGCCCAGCAGCAGACGTGCGTTCACCGTTCAAGGAAAGAGTTGCCCTGCCCCCTACCGGAAATGGGTCCTCCGTCAGAGCCTGACGCCCCCCACTCACACAGGCCCACACCCACAGACGATCCCGGCACACCGAGAGCGAAAAGCAACAGAGTCGCCCCCGCGCCTCTGGGCACCACGCGCTAGAGCTTCGGAAGCGTAATCCCCTCCTGGTGCTGGTATTTCCCCTCCTTGTCCGCGTAGGAAACCTCCGGCGTGTCGCCCCGCAGGAAGACAACCTGTGCGATGCCCTCCTGGGCGTACACCTTCGCCGGCAGGGGCGTCGCGTTGCTGACCTCGATGGTCACGTGTCCCTCCCAGCCCGGCTCCAGCGGCGTCACGTTCACGATGATGCCCGACCGCGCGTAGGTCGACTTGCCAAGTACGATCGCGAGCACGTCCGGCGGCATCCGGAAGTACTCGATCGAGCGCCCCAGCACGTAGGAGTTCGGCGGGATGAGGATGTGATCGTCCACTTCGTACTCCACCATAGCCCGCTCGTCAATCTCCTTCGGGTCCACGACGCTGTTGTGAATGTTGGGCGTAAAGACCCGAAACTCCCCGGCCACGCGCATGTCGTAGCCGAAGGAACTGAGGCCGTAGCTGACGACCTCGTCCCGCACCTGCCCGTCCACGAAGGGGGCAATCATGTCGTGCTCCATGGCGAGGGTGCGAATGTGGCGGTCGGGAAGAATCATGTGGCAGTGCGGATTGAGGAATCGGGACAAACAACCGATGAGAAGCTAGCCAGAAGTTCTGCCCAAGGTCAAGTCGCGCCCCGTGCTGCTCGGGGACGGTTTCGACCCGTGCGGTGTTCTCTGGGCCGTCTCGTGAGAGACCTCCCTCGAAGAACGACCCAGTGGCGACGGGTCTACTTCGCGCCATCGACCTGGCGACGAAAGGGAGCCACGAGACGGTGCCGGATGAGCTCTACGTCCTGGATCGGAAATTCCTGACTGGCGACTGAAAATGATCCGCGTCGGGGCTCGGAACGAAGTCGTGGAACGACGCAGGGCCGTCCCGTCTGC
>CAZSBW010000447.1:0-2942 GCA_964604815.1 uncultured Salinivenus sp.
AGCCCCAGAATCAGGTCCACAGCGGTGGTCTTTCCGGACCCGGTCTTTCCCACAAATCCGGTCATCGTCTGAGCGGGAATCGTGAGGGACAGATTTTCGATGGCCGGCTGCTTGGCCTCCGGATAGGTAAAACTCACGTTCCGTAGCTCCAGCTCCTCCTCCAGCGTCAGTGGAGAGCACTCGTCCTCGCCGTTGGCGTCGGAACTGGCCGGTAGCTCCTCGGCCTGTTCCGTAAGGTCCTCGTGCAGCTTGTCCAGAGCCGCCAGATTGAATCGGGCGCTGGCCAGGCCGTGAAAGGCTACCTGCAACGCCGGCATAAGCCGATATCCGGCAAACGCATAAAGCCCGAGCACGGGGATCACCTGCTGGATGCCCTCCCGCACTGCAATGAGGTAAATGGCGATGAGGATGATGCCGCCAAATGCCACCGCCTCAATCACGTACCGGGGCGCTCGCTTCATGACGCGATAGAGCGCCTGATTTCTCGCGTATTGCCGCGACGGATCGTCGTACTGCTCCAGAAAGGCGTCCTCCTTTCCTTGAATCTTGACTTCCTTGATGCCCCCAAACGCCTCCCCGACAAACTGGTATCGCTTCGTATTGGAGGCGACCCGCCGCTCGCCGCGCCGGTCGAGCTGCTTTCGAATGACCAAATAAATCCCTCCGTAGGCCGCCCCCAGCACGACCGCGACGATGACAGCAACGATCGGATCGAAGTACACCAGAAAGCCCACGATGAACAGGGCCACAATCCCCTTCGCGATGCCCAGCAGGGTTGGCTTCAGCATCGAGTCGGTGACCTCCTTCACCTCCTCGAGAATGTTTTTTCCGAGCTCCGCGCTGTTGCGCGTCAGAAAATACTCGTACGGGCGGTACAGATAGCTCCGGAGCAGCCGTCGCGAAATACTGTGATTTCGTCCCCAAGCATACCGCTCCATGAGCCACCGCGTAAACACAATGAACCCATTGCTCAACACGAGCACGGCGAGCGCCGCGATGCCGAGCGCAATGAGGAACGAGCTGATGTCCGTAAATCCGAGGGTGTCGTAGGCCCAGCGGAGGTAGGCGTTGTCCTGAACGCTCGACGGATTGGCCGCCACGGACAGGAACGGCATGATGGACGCCACACTGAGCACCTGAAGCCCCGCCATCACGAGCACGGCACTGAACACGGCAAACAGCTTGCGCCGCTCGTGCCGATTGAGAAGAGAATAGAGCTTTTGCAGAACGTCCATTGCTGGAGAAAGACTTGTAAAAGATCCCTGCCCCGCTTCAACCCCTCTCGTATTGTCGAGGATAGCACACCCCGGGAACCGTCACGTTCCTGCATTCTCGCAATCGACCCTGCCCCTCCAAGAATTTTCAACGGCCTCCCATCACGAACAGATTCTGTTCAAGATGTCCGCCATCCGCCCGGTCTGAACCCGGCGGCGATAAGGGCGAAGGGTCTCGGGCGCTGCTCCAACAAAGGGAAGTCCCTTCTTCCAGGCCGCGTGGTGTTTGCGAACGAACTGCGCGAGACCGGTCGTGTCCGTTCGGCCAAAGAGCCGCCCGCCCTCCGTTTTCCGAAGCAGAACCGCCGCATCGCCGTCCGGCGGCCCAATGCCTACCACCGGCCGCCCAGACGCCAGATACTCGTAGATCTTTCCCGTCATCATGCCCCCCGCCTGCGGAAAGTCTTCGATCGCGAGCAGCAACAGTCCGGCCTGCCGCATGTGGGTGACGGCCTCTTCGTGCGGGACGTACGGCACGTGCTCCGTAATGGCCGTTAGGCCGTGCCGGTCGAGGGAGCGCCACACGTTCGAATCGACCGTTCCCACGAGACGGAGGCGCAGGGAAAATGCCTCGTCGCGTGCCCGAAGTCGCCGGAGCGCCCGCCAGAGTCCTTCCGGGTTGCGGGAGGCGTACAGCGATCCCACGTGAGTGATCTCGAATGCATCGGCCGACGGACGCGCCGGCCGTGCGGGAATGTCGGGCTCGTCGAAGCCGTTCTGCACGACCGAAACGCGCTCCTCACTTCGCGTTCCTTCGGGATCCTTCCGAGCCAGCAGGTCGCGCCAGGTGTGGCTCACCGTCGTGACGGCCGTCGCTCGGCGGACGACCATTCGTTCGAGGGCCGCATCCAGCCGCCGCGCCCACTGGGTGTGCGGCAACTCCTGATAGTAGTTGATGTCGGTCCACGGGTCCCGAAAATCGGCCACCCACGGCGTGCCCGTCATCCACTGCAGGGCCGCCCCCGCCAGGTGCGTCGAGTGCGGCGGCCCCGTCGTGAGAATCGCGTCGACGTCGCCATCGGCCAGGAGCTGGCGGCCTCGCCACACGGCGAACGGCACCCAGCCCACCCGCGCGTCCGGCAAAAACACGTTGGCTCGCACCCAGCGCGCGAGCGCCTGCTTCCAACTGCTTCCTTCCCCCTCTACAGATCCCTGCACGACCGCCTCGTCTCCGGATTGTCCCGTGAGCCGGGCGTAAAGCTGGTACGGATCCCAGGAACGAGTTCGATGGACCTCCACCTGCGCCGGTACGTCCCGCCACAGCGATTCGTCGCGAGCCGGATACGCCCCCTCCTCCACCGTCAGCCCCACCGGCGCCCAGTCGAACGACGGCAGATACTTGGCGAACTTGAGCACGCGCTGGACGCCCGGCCCGCCGGACGGAGGAAAGTAGTACGTGAGAACGAGAACGCGACGAGCCATGTGGACCGGAGCATCAACGCGCTGGGGCCGGCGCTCATGCCGACGATCGTCCCGGAGGAACAGCTCGACCGCATCACCGAGTGACCAGCACGCCAGGAGACCAATAAATGTCACAGCAGATCGAAGACACAACGTCTCGCGCGGCGGACCATAGCCCGTCGTCGGACGACGAACGGATAGCACGACACCTGCGCAAGCGGGTGCTCGAACAGGCGAGCGGCGAGGTCGACGAACGAATCAAGCAGG
>CAZSBW010000448.1:0-2940 GCA_964604815.1 uncultured Salinivenus sp.
CTTCGAGGCACTCTTCGTCTGGGTGGCGTCCGGTGATTAATCTCGCAAAGGCACAGGGATCGCCCTGTTCACGACGACGAGCCGGCGTTGGATCCTGATTTCGCAAGCACAACCCGAAGATTGAGAGGTACCGACGTGCTCCACCCCGGCAACATTTGCCGGGGTCGCCGTCACGTGATATTCCTGTTTTCCGGAAGGCCACGTGAAATCGAACCCATCTTGTCGGCTCTCCTCTCTGCCTCCCGTACTGAAACCTGGAAACGGATACACTCTGCCCGGCGGTTCGAGCCGCAGGGTAGACGCGACACCTCCTCTTTTACTCTTTCGAACGAGTCGACAGTTCTTTATGACGTATACACGACACGCTCTTCTCCTTACAGTTGGCCTGCTGCTGACCACGCTCTCCCTGAGCGGGTGTGACAGCGCGGGGCCCAGCGGGGAGGACTCCGACAATGAGGACGCCCCGCCCACTGCCCCGGCGGCCCCAACGAATCTGAATGCAAGTCCCCAGAATGGGACGGTGACGCTGGACTGGGCTTCGGTCGACGAGGCCGACTCGTACAACGTGTACCGATCGACTTCTGAAACCGACAGCGCCACGGGCGATCCGCTGGCCCCCGACATTGCAGACGCACAGTACGTCGACGACACCGCCGAAAACGGACAGGTCTACTACTATCGCGTGACCGCCCTTGCGGACACCGCCGAAAGCGCGGCCTCCGACGCGGCAACCGCCGAGATGCCCGCCGCCGACCCGGGAACGGGCGGCAGTGAGGAGAGCTGGACACGGGTGAAGGCAAATGTGGATAACACAATCTACGACGTGGCCTACACCTCCGAGGGGGCCTACGCGGTCGCCGGCGGCGGCATCCTGCTGGAACGCCAGAGTGACGCCTGGGTGAAGGTCCTCGACGACGGCCCGAGCAGCAACGGAAATGATCTCCTGGGGCTGGACGTCACCGACGACAGCACCCATCTCTGGCTGGTCGGGGCCAGTGGGGCGATCGGGGAGTACGACGTGACGACCGGCTCGCTCACCGACCGGTCGGCGCCGATGGACGTGACGAACAACTTCACCGGCGTGGCCGTCACCGGCCAGAGCGGATCGGCCCGCGTGACGGTGACCGGTGCCTCCGGCAAGGTGTACTACAGCGCCGACAACGGCGCGTCCGGCACCTGGAATGAAAACACCCCGGGCAGCGGCGCCGGTCTCCGCGCGGTGGACTTCTACGCCGGCACCGAGGGTCACCTCGTCGACGGCAACCAGACCGTCTTCGAGACGACCGACGGCGAGACGTTCTCCGAAATTGGCATCGCCGACGCCGACGTTGGGGTTGAGGGCGTGGACAGCGACGCTTCGGACGACGTGTGGGTCGCCGGCGGTGGGGGCACAGTGTTCCGCTGGGACGGAGACGAATGGACGCCGACGGATCTTGGGGATCCGGGGCTCGCAGACATTGAGGTGGCCGATGACGACCAGAGCGGGTACACGGTCGGGGTAAGCGGAGCGGTCTTCCACTTCGACGGCAGCGACTGGGCCCGCAAGGAGACCCCAACCGGACAGAACCTCGAAGCCATCGTTCAGGGCGACCCGCCCATTGCGGTCGGCGCCAGTGGCACGATTCTCGAACGCTGAGGGCCCATCCCGATTGCCCGTTCGCAACGACGGCGAACGACGCAGTCGCACGGTTCGGGCCGGCGGTTCGCCCTTCCGGGCGGATCGTCGGCCCGTTTCTGTTGGGGACCGGCGCGCTCTATTCAGGCGTCAAGTGTCGGTCTAGCACCACTGCCTCCCGATGCTCGCCGAAGTCGAGGGCCAGGTCGGCCCAGTCGAGTGGGGCGTCGCACCGGTGGATGGCGCGGTGGTGGTTGGGACAGACCAGCATCAAATTGTCGAGCGCATCGTCCCCACCCCGGCTCAGCCACTGAATGTGGTGCCCTTCGCAGAGCGGTTCGCCGTACTCGTCTACTGGGTTCCAGCGGCAGACCTGGCAGTGGCCGTCGTAAATCTCCTGCAGGCGATCTACGAGATCTGGATTTCGGGTCGGCGCTTCTCCATACAGGTACTGCTTTCGCTCTTCCGCAACGCCCGGATTTTCGTCCCGAACCAGTCGTTCAACGGCGGAGCGATCCCCCATGATGAGGGCGGCTTCCAACTTTTCTTCGGGCAGAATGCGAGCGCGGGGCTCCAACGGGAGATCGCGCGCTGCCTCACGCAACTTTCGGTCGTCCTCGTCTGTGATTTCGCGAACAGCAGCGTGGCCTTGAAACGACCGACCGAGGATCCGCGCATTCGCTGTGATCGAAAGCGACCGGATCACCTGCTCGATACTTGGCGCTCCCTCTACCCGAAAGTACCGTGACCGATTGATGTCCCCCCACACCCGATAATTACCGTATCGGAAGTTGGGGCGATTCAGCGTCTTGGCCTGCACGACGAGTTCGGCGGCCAGAACGTACCGCCCGTCACTCGTGCGGGTGAAGGCCCACAGGCTGTCGCCCACGTCGATCTCGTGCATCACCGGATTGTCCTGATTGAGGTGATAGCCCGCTCCAAGGTCCAGGTCCCGCTGGTAGTTGTCTCGACGCCAGTAATACAGGAGGGCCATCGGACCAACGACGTTCAGATGTGTGCCTCTTCCCTGCACCGGACGGTTACGCGTCCACGTGGGAAGGAAACCCCGGACAGAGGGCAGACTGATCCCGCTCCTCTTCCCCAAAGAATCGGACGGCGCCGTCCCGATCGACGATCCAGAACTCCTCCGCCCCGGCGTTCCGGTACAGCCGCCGCTTCTCCTGCATCTCGTCTTGCGTATTTGCCTCGCTCAAGACCTCAACGCAGATCTCCGGCGCCCGCGTAGGGGGGTCTCCCGTCTCCTCCATCCCCGTTTGGCGCTCCGCACTGGCCCAAATGACATCCGCTTGTTTCACGCCCTGGGC
>CAZSBW010000449.1:0-2932 GCA_964604815.1 uncultured Salinivenus sp.
GGACGGGTCCCGCATTGCGTTCACCTCTAACCGGGGCGGCACCGACGAGATTTACACGATGCGGCCGGACGGATCGGGGGTCCGACGCGTGAGCAATGTGCAGTTGTGGCATGCGAAGGAGCCTGCACTGTCCCGATACAGTCCGCTGACAGCGCCGTACCCGTCGTCCCACCCCCGGATGGCATACACGTCCAATCGTCACGGCAACGACGAGATCTACGTCACTGGGCTGGATGCAGGCAACGTTCGGCCGGACGCACGCAACACGACCCGAGCCACGGACCATCCGGCCTCGGACACCGCCCCGACCTGGGCGCCGGATCGCCTCCGCCTAGCGTTTGCCTCTACCCGCGACGGCGAGAGCAACATTTACACCATTGGCCTCGACGGCAGCAAGCCGAAGGGCGTGACCGACCACGAGGCCGCCGACACCGATCCGGCCTGGGGGCCGAGCGGCCTGTTCTCGTCGTCCCGAATTGCCTTCGTCTCCGATCGGAACGGATCGCCCGACATTTACACGATTGCGCCGGACGGCTCCGGGCTCGAACAGGTGACCGACCACGAGGCGGCCGACGCCGATCCGTCGTGGACGCCGGAGGGGGAGCGCATCGTGTTTGCGTCCAACCGCGACGGCTCGTTCAACATCTACACGATCGCGCCCGGCGGCACTGGCCTCAGACAGGTCACCGACCACGACGCTTCAGACACAGAACCCGCCTGGGGACCCTACGGCGAACGGATCGCGTTTGCAACCGACCAAGACGGCTACAAGTTGATCGGCGAGATCGACACGGACGGAACGCGGCGCCACGCGTTTACCAGACACGACTCCACGGACACCGACCCAGCCTGGGGACTCACAGGATTCCATCGCTACCTGTGGGACCTTCGGAAGAGAGCCGTCCAGTAATTCGTTCAGACGTTCTCGCGTTTCCATGTCGCCCGCTTCAGAGTCGCCTTCATCGTCTGCTCCTGCGTCGTGCCGGGGGCAGCACCTCATCTGCGAGCTCTACGGGGCCTCCGGCCTCGACGACCGAGAGCACGTGACGGACGCGCTGGTTCGGGCAGCGCGGGCGTGCGGGGCCACCGTTCTGGAGACGCGCCTGCATTCCTTCGACGAAAACGGCGGCATCGCCGGGGTCGTCCTCCTGGCCGAGTCGCACGTCACCATTCACACCTGGCCGGAGCACGACTACGCCGCCGTCGACGTGTTTCTGTGCGGCGGCTGCGACCCGGCAGACAGCGTGCCGGTGCTCGAAGACGCCTTCTCGCCCGAGACCGTGCAACGGGCCACCTTCGAGCGGGGACGCCCCCAGCCGGCCTCGGCCGACGAATAGACCTTCGGAATGGGAGCGCCCATCGAATGAACAGGTCCGCTCTTCCGCATCTCCTCAACGGCCTTCTCCTCGTTGCACTGATCGGCGGGAGCCTGTGGGTCTACCCAACGCTTCCCGAGCAGATTCCAAGGCACTTCAACGTCTACGGCCAAGCGGATGCCTGGGGGAACACGACGCTCGTCCACTGGCTGCTGGTGCCCGTCGTTGCTCTGTTCTCGGTGGGGCTGATCTACGCACCGGCCTGGATCGTCGGGGCGGTTCCGGCCTCCTGGATGAACGTCCCCGATCGAGAGGCATACGAGGCGCTTCCGGCCGCCCAAAAACGCCACGTAAGGCATCTCGTGCAGCGCGGGTTGTATTGGATGGGGACGGCGACGCTCCTCATCTTTGGGGCCGTGCAGGCAAGCACCTACGACGTGGCGACGACTGCCGCGACGGCCCTTCCGACGGCTGGGATTGGGGCGATGGGGCTCGGGCTCTTCGCCATTGCCGGCCTCACCGTGTGGCTGATCTGGGGCGTGCCGCGACGCATTCGCGCCCTCTCACGGCCGTCGGACGGGGAACAGCCGGGGGACCGGCGCGGGGATTAGCAACCTGTTGCACATTGGCGCTTGGGGGTCGCTCTGGACGTTGTATTGGCAAGAAACGCACCTTCCGGGCAAAATTTTTCTCCAAAGTGTCCGATAGAGGGAAATCTATTATCTGGTTTTCAGGGAATAGGTGAAGCTTGGTCTATGTGCAATGCAACAGCCTGCTAGCGGTGAATGCCTTCGTCGGTGCCGAAGAAGGCTTCGAGGTCCTCTTCCTGCGCGCCGGTGGTAATGAGAATGACGTGGTCGCCGGCCCGAAGCGGGCGGTCGTCCGACGGCACCTTGGTAAGCTCGCGGCCCACCGCGTCCGGTTTGGAACGGCCGAGGCCGATGGGCACGCAGTTGTGTTTCTCCTTCAGGGTCCAGAAGAGGTCGCCCCAGGTCCGGCCCACGAACTCGTTGGAGTCCAGGAGCTCGTATTGCTGAATGTCGTGCTCGTGGGGATCGTCGGCGGCAGACAGGAGATCGGCGGTGTAGGTGGCCACCTCGGGCTCGAACAGGTGGCTCGCCGTGAGTTTTGACGCGAGATTGCGGGGCGAGACGGCGTACGTGACGCCCGCCGTATAAAAGGTTTCTTCGAGCTCCGGATTGTCGAGCACCACGTCAAATTCGAGGTCGCCGTAGAGCGCCCGCATGTTGAGGATGGCGACGAGGCTCTTTTCTTCGTCGTCGAGGTTGACGAAGACCTTGAAGGCCTGTTCGATGTTGACCTGCTCGAAGGAAGCCCAGTCGTTGAGCTGGGAAAGAAAGACGCGGACGTGATCGGGGGAGAAGGTCTCGCGAATGAACGTCCGCGCCTCCGTCTGGCGGGTGATGACGACGACCTGCTTGTCGGCCGCGAGCAACTGACCGGTAATGCGGTGGGCCAGGGGGTCCCAGCCCAGGATGACGACGTGGTTTTCGAAGTTGATTTCGCGGTCGGGCATGACGGATTCTGGCTGTCGACGGGGCCGTGTTCGAAGCGGTGTGCTCGGCTTGGCGGTTGAAGAGGGAAGGTGTAAAAGT
>CAZSBW010000450.1:0-2931 GCA_964604815.1 uncultured Salinivenus sp.
GGCTTCGCGGGCTCTACGTTCCGCCGCCGTACGCTGCGCGACGTGCGGGCCGATCTCGTCGAGCGCGACCGGCTGGCGGACCGGTCGCGGCGATCGAACGCGTGTCTGGCCCTCGGCCTTGTGCTGCTGGCGATCGGTGCCGCCACCGGGCTGCCGCCGCTTGGGGGAGCGGGGTGTGCCGGGCTCGGCGTCGGCAGTCTGGTTGCGGCGGGCGTCCGGTATCCGCTCACGGACGAGGGAGCGCGGCGCCGGGCCGCCCACCGCGCCCACGCCGAGACGCAGCGCGACCGCATTTGCGAAAATCTGCCCGATTGCCCCGATGAGGCGGTGGACAGTCTTGTCGATCACCTGCCGGCCCTGATTCTCGAACGGATCGCGACGCCGCGCTGGCTCCGGGCCGTCGCCGACCGGCTGGAGAGGTCGGGGGCCCAGCGGTCGGCGCCCGAGTGGGTGCGCGACGAGATCGACGGGGTCGAGACGGTCGCCGATGCGTGCCGGATCGTCGGCGTTGCCCTCGACGAGCTGGGAGCGCGTGCGCCGCTTCGAGTAGGGGTAATTGCCCTGATGAGGAGACAGCAGCGGTTGGCGTAACGTTCGGGTTGGCCCATCCGTATGTAGGGGGGTTTCGTTCGTGGATTCTGATCGTTTCCAGCCTGTCTTATGCGCGTCCGTTTTGGCGTCCTTGTCCTGCTCGCTGCGTTCTTGTTTCCCCACCCCACGGCCGCCCAGGACACGGAGCAGCGCTACGAGCTCTCCAACTTCGACGTGACGATCCAGGTGCGGCCCGACGGCACCTACGAGGTGGAGGAAACGCTCACCTACGACTACATTCAGGGCACCTTCACGTACGCCTACCGCGTGCTCGACACCGAGGACGTGACGGATCTCCGGGACGTGCAGGTTACGAGCCCGGACGCGGCGGTCGACTCGGTCCGGCGCGTTGGGGACGAGGAGGACGTCCGCGTTCGGTGGACCTACCCCGAGCGGGCTGCCCCCGCCACGTTCACGCTCCAATACGTTGTGGAGGGCGCGCTTTACGAGCGGGGTGCCCACAACGTTGTGTCCCGCGACGTGCTGGACGCCGGGGCGACCGTTCCCACCCGCGACGTGGACGTGCGCGTCCGCCTCCCGTCCTCGTTCGACGTGACGCCGGACTCGGTGTCGGTCGACCCCGCTGCCGAGGGGACGGTGGAGCGCTCGGCGGGCCGGGTCGTGGCGGCCGTTCACCGAGACCTGGTGGAGGAAGGCGACGAGTATCCGGTCGAGGTGTCGTTTCCGAAGCGGCTGCCGGGACAGTACTCGCCGACGACGGGCGACCTCATGCTCGGGGTGTTTCTCTTCCTGATCGGGGCGGGCGGGGGCGTTGTGCTCAACCTGCGATGGAAGGGGCCGCGGCGGGAGCGCGAAGCGGTGCGCCCACCTCGTGACGTCTCGCTGCCGGAGGGGGGCATCCTCCTCGAAACCACGGCCGGCCCCCTGTTCACGGCCGTTCTGTTCGACCTCGCGCGGCGCGGGCACCTCACGCTCCAGCACGACGAAGAAGATCAGTTGCTCGGCACCAACGACGTTGTCCGCATCGACCTGCACCCGACGCCCGACGACCTGTCCGAGGTCGAGACTGAGGTCGTCCAGCACCTCGACGGCCACGGGACGATCGGCGATGCCCTGAACGACAGCGGCTCGTTTCGGCGCGAGCTGTACCGGACCGTCCGCCGGCGCGTCGTGGACGCCGGGTGGATGGAGGCACACCGGTCGCGCTCAACGCTGTTCTTCGTGGGGGCGGCCGTCGTCTTCATCGGCGGGATTGCCCTGGGAATCGGCACCTCGGGACTGACGTCTATCCTCGTGGTGGGCAGCAGTTTGGGCGGGGTCCTCGGCGCCCTCTTCGCCGGGGCGCGGCGATACACGTTTACCGAGGCAGGGGCTCGCCGGGCCGGTGCGCTCCGCTCCTATCTCGACCACGAAAAGGACGAGGTCGATCGCCTCCTCGACACCGATCCGGTGTGGGCAGCCGAGCGGCTTGGCGAGACGCTCCCCTGGCTCCTGTATCACGACGAGGTGTCGTCCGCGTGGCTGGAGGAGGTGAAAGACGCGCTCGCGGACGCTCCTTCGGCACCCGATCTGCCCAGCGGCTTCGTCCGTCTCGCGGGGTCGGAAGACGAGCCGGCGCCGGTCGCCGCCGTCCTGCCGATGGTGTACGTGATGGGCGCCCTGGAGTCGTCCGGCGCGGGCGCGGCTGGGGCGGCCGCGGGCGGAGCGGCGGGGGCGACCGGCGGCGCCGGTGGTGGGGCTGCCGGGGCCGGATGACGAGGGACGCGGTCAGTTCGCGTCCAGCACGGCTCGGGCCTCGTCGGCACGGTTCGAGGGCACCTTGACCTGCACGCCGCTGCGGGTGGCGTCGAACATCATGGCCAGCCCGGCCTGCTCGGCGTTCGAGAGCAGGCAGCGAATGCCCGCGTCCTCAAGCTGGGCCCGGGCGAGCTGAGCATCCCCCCGCGAGTCGTAGCGCGCCACGGTAACGAGGCGGTCATCGGTCATGGGATAGAATGTTCGGGGCGTGAAGAAGACACCTTGGCTGCTGGTCATTCGGGAGGACCACCGTCTCCAGCATTCAGACGTGATCGGGGGGGATGCCGTACCAGGGCCGAGCACAGGTTTCCGTCGAACGAGCTTCGATTACAACTGCCCCAACCGTCTACCCTTCTCCTACATCTGCCGGCACTGCGTCGGCGTCCTCCATCCACTGCAGCAGCGCCGGCAAAAAGACCACCGCCGCGCCGAGCGTCGTCCCCAGTCCCACGACCGCAAGCGTCCCCATCGAGTTCAAGCCCGGGTGAAAGCTCAGCAGCAGGCCCCCGAAGCCGATCGTGGTCGTGAGCGTGCCCATCGTCACGTGCTCGCCGGTGGACCGCAGCACCGTCCAGATCGACC
>CAZSBW010000451.1:0-2925 GCA_964604815.1 uncultured Salinivenus sp.
AGGACAACCTGGAGTGGCTGCTGAGCCGGCTGCGCGCCATCGACCACGTCGAGCTCATCCGCTTCGGCACGCGCATGCCGGTGAAGCTGCCCTACCGCATCACCGACGACCTGTGCACCCTGTTGGAGCGGTACCATCCGATCTGGATCAACACCCACTTCAACCACCCGAAGGAACTGACCGAGGACGCGGCGGCGGCCATCGACCGATTGAAGCAGGCGGGCGTGCCGGTGGGCAACCAGACCGTCCTCCTGCGCGGCATCAACGACGATCCCGAGACCATGAAGGCTTTGAACGAAGGGCTCGTGCGGATGCGGGTGCGGCCCTACTACCTGTATCAGGCCCAACTCATCGGCGGCACGGCGCACCTGCGCACGCCCATCGAGGTGGGCATGCACCTCATGCGGCGGCTTCGGGGGCGCACGTCCGGCTTTGCCATTCCCACCTACGTCCTCGACACGCCCCACGGCAAGGTGCCCCTCCACCGCAGCTACGTGAAGGGGCGGGCAGGGGGGTACGTGCTCATGGAAACGTACGACGGCACGCTCTGGGCCGAGCCGAACCCAATCCCCAACGGCGTGGACGTGCCACTTCAACTGCCGACCGTCTCCCTGCCCGACGACGTGGACACGATCCCCGTGGGCGGGACCGAGGCGCGGCGGACCGCTTCGGAGAAAACGGCGCCCCGAACGTCGTTTGAGACCGCAGCCGACTGATGGAGGAGCCGCTACGCGATCTTCATCGGCTCTCGACGCTGGAACAGCGAACGGTTGTTTTCGCAGGTTGACATTAACGACGGGTCGGGGTACCTTCAAATTTGATCCGTCTCCTCCCTCGACCGGGTACACGGCCCCTCTCACGTCGCATGATCCGCGTTGTTCTCGTTCTTCTCGCCGTAGTGGTCGCCATTCTTGCGTTTGTCTTCCACCGGCCGTGGCTCTACGGGGCCGCCGGTGTGTCCCTCCTCGGGGCGCTCGGGCTGCTGGGGAATCACCTGTGGACCGCGTATCGACGTCAGCAGGAGACGGAGCCGCCCTCGTCGTCTTCCGCCGGCCGGACGAACGCCTCCATGGGCGTCAGCGACGTCCAGCCGCAGGATCGGGAGGGGGGAAGCAATGGGTCGTCTTCGCCCGACCCGGGGTCGTCTTCGCCCGACCCGGAGACGGGCCGCTCCGCAACCCCAACAGGGAAAGAGCGCGGAGACGACGGGATTGCAGTTGCGTCGCCCAACTCCCCGTCAGCAACAGAAGAGGGCGCACAGACCGACACCGCCCAGCGTTCGTCGCCTGCGACGGCGGCCGTCGCGTCGGAAGGGCGGCCGGTGCTGGGGCCGTTCCTCGAATCGCTCCGGGCGGCCCTGACGGCCCAGACCGCCTGTCTCCTCGTTCAGGAGGAGGTGGTGCTCGAATACCGCATCGCAGCCCTCGCAAGCGCTCAGACCGACGTTCAGCGGTCCGGCACGTTCGAAACGCAGTCGCCCTTGCTGACGGCCACGATGTCCCGGCAGTCCGTCACCGTCCGTCAGGTGGACGGGGAGAAAGACCGGGCGGATCTGGGATATTACGACACGCCGCCGGCCATTGACCAGGTCGCCGTGGCCCCCGTGCCCCAGCCGGACTCGTCCTCCAGTGCCTTCTTGATGGTGGACGCGACGGCGGAGGTGGATCTGGCTGCGTCGCGGGCGCGTGCCCTGCTCGAACGCTTCGCCGACACGGCGAGCATGCTGCGCGACGAGGAGGGAGCGGACGACACTGCTCACCAGGCCTCCCCGACGAGAGCGCCCGCCGAAAAATCAACTGAAGAGGCGAGTTCGGCTTCTCCGGACGCTTCGGGCGAGCAATCGGGGCGTCCGCGCCCGCGCCGCGAGATTATTGCCGAAGAGATGGAAGCGGCCGACGCTGGGAACGACGCCCTCGCGCTCGTGCTCGTTCACCTGAATCGGGCCGAGTCCATTGCTCGTCGCGGCGAGGAGGCCGTGGCCACGGCCGAACAGTTTCTCCGGACCCGTCTCGAACACTTCGCGCCCGGTCAACGCGTGGAGCGATTTGGGGAGCTTACCTACGGGCTCTTTCCGCGCCGCGACGTGGAGGCGGTCGAGGAATGGGTGGCCGAGCTGCAGGAGGCGATGGACCAGGAAACCGGTGAACTCGAAGGCGGGGTGAGCGTGGGCGTGGCTGTTCGCCAACCGCGCCACGACCCCGAGGACCTGCGTGCCGACGCCACGAAGGCGCTGCAAGAGGCCTACGAGACCGGCACGTCTACGATTGTGGAGTAGCGGCCCGGTGGGCGGTGCAAAGAGGCTGTGGTGTGGTTCAGTGGGGAAGAGGAGTTCTTGGGAGAAGAGGAGCTCCTGTTCGTCTTCGGTTCGATTGTGACCGAATCACGTGTGGGTTTTGGGGGGGAAGGGCCTCACGAATGAGGCCTCGAACAACCGCTTTGGAACCCAGACGCATCGCAACTAAGGAGAAGACGAATCCTCTTGGTTTGCGGCGGGTTTCAGTACTCCTATCCGCTGACACTCCCACTGAACCGTCCACTGTCATGACTGCGACTGTCGACGCGTCGCCGCGCATTACGCACGTTTCCTGGGGGCAAATCGAGACCGACGACCCGGACCAGCGGTTCAAAGACGCCAAGCTCTATCCTGGCGGGGCCCGGGCGTGGGACTGGAACGAGACGGGGACCTCCCATTCCCCCGGCATCCAGCCCGCCGACGTGGAGGAGTTGCTCGACCACGGGGCGGAGGTCGTCGTGCTGTCGCGGGGCATGAACCGACGCCTCAAGGTGAAAGACGAGACGCTCCAAATGCTCGACGAGAAGGGCGTGGAGTCCCACGTGCTGCAGACCGAGGAGGCCGTCGAACGCTACAACATACTGCAGGAGGCCGACGAGCCGGTCGGGGGCCTCTTCCACTCCACCTGCTGA
>CAZSBW010000452.1:0-2917 GCA_964604815.1 uncultured Salinivenus sp.
GCGTTTGCGGAGGCGCGGGAACGTACGTGAAATGCGTTCCCCGGAAACAGGAGATTTTACTGATCCGTGCACGGGTAGGTAAAAAACCCTCTCCGCATGAAGAGGACCGTGTTTTGTTATCAGCGGGGATCGTTTTTAGAAACCCATTCACGTATCAGTAAGGCGGGAGCTCTCCGGAATCGACCGTGCGGTTCGGATTTCCTTCCGTTTGGGAACGGGCCGACCGGTCCGCATTCGGGGCGGCCTCTGCCTGCGAAGGACGATGCCCGTTGGGCGTAAGCCCCCAGGCGTCGTTGATCGTCCGAAGCAGGGCGTCGTAGCGGGGGTCCTCGCGCAGGGGACCAAGGAGGGTGGGATAGTGGTACCGAATTGTCTCCATCCTGTACCCGTCTACCCACTGGGTCACCACCTCGAACGCCTCGAAGGCCGCCTTCTTATTGCCAAGTGCCGCCTGAAGGAGCGCAACGTGGAAGGCGGCAAAGGGCGCATTCGGATCATTGCGCAGCCGCTGGATCTGCTCCTGAGCAGGGGGCGTCGTGCCATTTTGGGCGTGAGCGAGGGCCTGATAAACACGCCACCGCGCAGCGGTCCGGCCCGTAGCCGATGCGGTCGCCTCTTGAGCCACCTGGAGGGCCTCGTCGTATCGCTCCAGGTGAACGAGGGCGAGGAATTCGCGATACGTCCATCCCATGTAGCTGGCTGAGCCGCTGTACTCCGGGTGTTGTCGCCGCGCGCGCCGCACGGCTGTGAGGGCCGTCTCGGTTTTGTTCTCCGCGAGGTGCACGTCGATGAGGACGCGACGGGCATCTGCGTTCGCCGGATTGAGTTGAACGGCCAGCGTGGCGTGTTCTCGGGCCTGCGCTGGTTGACCGATCAGAAGCAGAAGCTCGCCGAGCCAGTGGTGGGCCTGTGCGTAGCTGGTCCGGAGGGCAACGGCTCTTTTCAAGTCGGGAAAGGCCGCCAGCGGCGAGCGGCGGTTTACAATGGTCACGAGCGCACGGGAGGCGTGCGCCTCAGCCAGCGTCGAGTCGAGCGCGAGTGCCCGGCGTGCGGCATCGTTGGCCGCGGGGGCGGACGCGGGTACCTCGTACCCGTAGCGATCACTCAGGGTAACCGCGTCGGCCAACCCCGACCAGGCGAGTGCATAGGTGGAATCCCGCTGTAGGGCCCGTTGGAAGAAGGTTAGCGCCTCCCGCATGGCGCGCGGCTGGCGTGTGTCGAGCTTCCGACGGCCCCTCACGTAGAACCGGTAGGCCGTCAGGTCGTCTGTGGGCTGTCGTTCGACACGGTCCGTCTCCTCAGACGTCAACTGTATTCGAAGAGCCCGAGCGACCTTTTTGGTAATCTCGCTTTGAATCCGAAATACATTTTCGGCGGAGAGGTCGCGCTGGTAGTCCTTCGCCCAGGCGTGGGTGTCCGTGCGGGGATCGATGAGTTGTACGTTGACCCGGACCTGATCGGCGACCCGCTGCACGCCCCCCTCCACTACCCATCGCACCCGCAGGCTGTCCGCGATGGCGGGAAGCCCGAGCGACGTGTTGCGAAACTTCTGGACGGTCGTGCGAGAGATCACCCGCAAGGACGAGACGTTCGAGAGGCGGACGAGAAGGCCGTCGTGGATGCCCTCGGTAAACGTTCCAGGTTTCTTCTGTCCCAGCGCCTCGAACGGGAGTACGGCAATCGAGCGATCAAGAACCTCCGCTTGTTTTACTGGTTTCCTTCCCGAGGTAGAAGTGGCCGTTTCGGGCGTTGCTTCCCCGTTGCTCCCGGGCGCGAGGTAGAGGTACAACATGAGGACAGCCCCGACAAGAAGAAGCCCTACAACGACCACATTCGAGATGAGGATCGACTGGTCGAAGGGGTCAGTCTCTTCCATCTCGTCCTCCGTGTCGGGATCCCTCCTGGCCTGTACCACTCCCTTTTCGGTCACGTTGTACGTCCAGGCCAGTGCCACCGCCACGGGAAATCCGAGCGCAAGCAGTATAACGACCATCCGCACGGTCCACGACGGCAATTGGAACGCGGGCGTGAGAATTGCGGCCACCTGCAGGATGACAAAGCTCGTCCCAGCGTAGACCGCCGTCGTGCGGAGAATCTGCCGGCGCCGTAGCTCGCGTACGAGCCACCGAACGTAATCGAAGACCTGCTTCATGACCTGTATAAAAACCAGGAACGACGTTCAGCGGCAGTCTACTGAATTCCGAGCGGAAATGAAAAGGGGTCGCCCCTCTCAACCCACGGAGCTGCGCGGAATTGGGAGCAGCCTTTCCTTTCGACGAGGCGAGGACTGACCGATCGGATTCAATTATTCCCGACGAAAGCGGCTAGCAACCTCCCTTCAACATTAATGCCTAAAACGCGAGCATCTTCTCCACCTTCGGCCGCAGCCGGGCCTTCGCCGAGAAGATCTCGTCCTCCAGCGGCGTGGCGTTGGGCACCGGCAGGTCCTCGGCGGCCACTCGCGTGATGGGGGCGTCGAGCAGTTCGAAGCCGATCTCGCCAAGCTCCGCGGCCACCTCGGCCCCGAAGCCGGCCGTCCGCGTCGCCTCGTGCAGCACGAGCAGGCGGTTCGTCTTGTCGAGCGACGCGCGCACCATCTCGCGGTCCCAGGGCACGAGCGTCCGCAGATCCACGACCTCCAGCTCCGCCCCGTTCACCTCGGCCTGGTGCTCGGCCTCCGCCAGCGCCCAGTGCACGCCCACACCGTAGGTGACGAGGGTCGCGTCGGTCCCCTCACGGGCAATGCGCGCCTCGCCGAACGGCAACGAGTACTCTTCCGTAGGCACCTCGCCACGGATGGAGCGGTAGAGCTTCTTGTGTTCGAAGAAGAGCACAGGATTGGGGTCGGCGAGGGCCGTGCGAAGGAGGCCCTGTGCGTCGCGGGGCGTGGCGGGGATCACCACCTTCAGCCCCGGCG
>CAZSBW010000453.1:0-2904 GCA_964604815.1 uncultured Salinivenus sp.
CAGCAGGACAACTCGACCATTCGCCTCCCTTCTGCGACGGAAGGCGCAATCCATCCAAAGCGGAACTGGAAAAACGTGGGCGGCTGCGAGACCGGACCGGTAGCCCTCCACCCCGACCGGCCGTGGCTCGTCTACAGTGGCTGCTACGGCGGACACCTGAGCCGTGTGAACATGCAGACGGAGCAGTCCCGCAACGTGATGGTGTACCCGCAGCTCCAGCTGGGGCAGAAGCCAACCACCCTCCGCGAGCGCTTCCAGTGGAACGCCCCCATTGAGGTGTCGCCGCACGACCCGGACGTGGTGTACCACGCCTCGCACCGCATCTGGCGCTCCACGGACCAGGGCATGTCCTGGACCCGCCTCTCGGACGACCTGACGACAGATACGGACGCGCACCAGGACTTCGCCGGCGAGCCCATCACGAAGGACAACACCGGCGTCGAGGTCTTCAACACGGTCTTCTCCCTCCAGGTGAGCCCGCACTCCGCCGAAACCCTGTGGGCCGGCACCGACGACGGGCGCGTCTGGCTCTCGGGGGACAACGGAACGAACTGGAACGAAATTACGCCCGACGACCTGCCGCAGTACGGCACCGTCCAGCGCATCGAGGTGTCGCCGCACGAGCCGGGCACGGCCTACGTTGCCGTCCACCGCTACCGCCTGGACGACTGGCAGCCCTACGTCTTCCGCACCACCGACTACGGCGACTCGTGGACGCGCATCGCTACCGGGAATCGGGGCATCCCGTCCGACTCGCCCGTCTGGGTCGTGCGCGAGGACCCGGAGCGGGAGGGCCTGCTCTACGCCGGCACCGAGTTTGGAGTCCACGTCTCGTTCAACGACGGCCAAGACTGGCAGTCCCTCCAGAGGGACCTGCCGGTGACCCGCGTGCCGGACCTCAAAGTGAAGAACAGCGACCTCGTCGTGGCCACACACGGGCGCTCCTTCTGGGTGCTCGATGACCTCACGCCGCTGCGACAACTCACCGACCGGGTGGCCGAGGCCGAGATGCACCTGTTCTCGCCCCCGCCGGCCCACCTCGTGAGCACCTACGGCAGCGAAGCCGACCACGAGGACCGCGAGCCGGCCAACGACCCGAGCGGCGCTACCATCGACTACCTCTTTGCCGCGGCGCCCGACACGACCGTGACGCTCGACGTGCTTGACAACAGCGGCTCGGTGGTGCAGAGCTACACCAGCGACTCGGCGAGGGCCAAGAAGAACCGCGAGCCGGTCCTCCCCGCCGAGGCGGGGATGAACCGATTCCACTGGTCGCTCCGGGCCGACGGCGTAAACACGGTGGACGACGCCATCCTGTGGGGCTTTACCGGCGGCCCGAAGGTCGTGCCCGGCACGTACACCGCCCGCCTCGCCACGGCCACCGGCGACACGCTCACCCAGTCGTTCGACGTGAAGATGGACCCGCGCCTCGAAAACGTGACGCAGGCCGACCTCCAGGCCCAGTACGACCTCGCCACGAGCGTTCGCGACACGCTCAACGCCGTCTACGACGCCATCCGGACGATCCGCACGGTGCGCGAGCAGGTGAACTCGGTGGCCACAAACGCCAAGAAGGCCGGGCACGACGGCCTCACGGCACAGGCGGACTCGATCAGTGAGAAGCTGACCTCGATCGAGCAGGAGCTGATGCAGACGAAGAACGAAAGCCATCAGGACCCGCTCAACTACCCGCCGCAGCTCGACAACCAGTACGCCTACCTCTACGGCTTCGTGGCCGGGCCGGACGGGCCGCCGACGGAGAGCGCCCGCACCCGCTTCGAGGACGTCAACGAGCAATGGCGCGAGCACCGACGCCGCCTGCAGAACGTCCTGGACACCGACGTGAAGCAGTTCAACGAGCGGGTTCGAGAGCTGCAGTCGAATCCGGTCTTCGTGCCCACGTCGATGTAGCGAGTCCCGTCTCCGTTTTGCAATCACGCGCCCGCCGGGGGGCTTCCGGTGGGCGTCTTTTCTTGTGACTGACGGCAGCTCTTGTGACTGACGGCAGCCTCATGCGCGCTTGCGCAATCGTAAATCCGGCGGCGGGACAGGGACGGGCCGAGGCCCTCTGGCCGAACCTTCTGCCCCAGCTCCGGGACGCCACGACCGACCTGGCGGTGTGCACGACGAGCGCGCCGGGCGACGCCACGACGCTCACGCGGGCGGCGCTCACCGAGAACTACGACCGCATCGTGGCCGTGGGCGGCGACGGCACGCTCCACGAGGTCGTGAACGGCTACTTTCAACCGGACGGCACAGCGATAACGCCCGCTCCGCCCCTCGTCCCCCTCCCCTGCGGCACGGGCACCGACTTCCACCGAGGCCTCGGCTCCCACACCGACCGCGACGACGCCGTACAGCTCCGGAGCGGCCGCGTGCGGCCCGTCGACCTGCTGCGAATCAACCACACGACCGAAGCGGGCGAGCGCGCCCACCGGTACGCGATCAACGTTACCTCGTTTGGGCTGAGCAGCGGGGTCGTGCGGGCCGTGAATCGAGGGGGCCTCTCCCTGCCAAGTCCCACCCTCCAGTACTTCGGCGCCATCCTCCGCGCGCTCATTCGCCACCGCCCGTTCCCTGTCGACCTCGCCGTGGACGGCACACCGGTCGACACCGGCCCCGTCCGACTCGGCGCCGTCGCCAACGGCCCGTTCTTCGCCGCCGGGCTGCCCATCGCCCCCGACGCCGAGGTCGACGACGGTCTCTTCGACGTGACGGTGCTCCACGACGTGCCCGTTCTCACCCTCCTCCGCCACGCCCGCCGCTTCTACGAGGGCACGCACCCGGCGCTCGCCGGCGTCACCACCCTGCAGGGCCGCCGCGTTGCCGCCCGCCCGCGCACCGACGATCCCGTGTGGCTGGAGGCGGACGGGGAATTGCTTGGCAAACTGCCCGCCACGGTGG
>CAZSBW010000454.1:0-2900 GCA_964604815.1 uncultured Salinivenus sp.
CGCCCATGCCCACAGTTGCCATCACCGGGGCCGCAGGTGCAATTGGTGCCGTCACCGCCGAGGTCTTCGCCGATGCCGGGTGGGACCTCGTGCTCATCGACTACGGCCCGAAAAACAAAGCGACCCTCGATGCCTCCTTTCCCGACGCGCTCACCTTCGATTGCGACCTGACCGACGAGGTGAGTACGAATGAGATCTTCACTACCATCCGCCAGGAGGAGACGCTCGACGCCGTGCTCTGCATTGCCGGGGGGTTCGCGATGCAGTCCGCTGGGGAGGCAACAATGGACGAGTACCGGCACATGGTGAACGTGAATTTCCGCACCCTCTTCAACACAACCCGCGCCGCGTGGCCCGTCCTTACGGAGCGGGACCGGAGCTTTCTGCTCGGCGTGTCGGCCCCGGCGGCCATTGAGGGGCAGGCGGGGGCAGCCCTCTACGGCGCGTCGAAGGGCGCCGTGGCCGGCTACGTGAAGTCGATCGACAAGGAGGGACGCGAGGAGGGCCTCCGCGCCAGCGTGCTCTACCCGATGGGCGTGGTCGACACCCCCGCCAACCGCGAGGCCATGCCTGACGCCGACCCGTCGACCTGGATTGCGCCGCGGGAGCTGGCCGATGGAATGCTCCACCTCGCCACCCGCAGCCCCCGAGGGCACGTCCGGGAACTGAAAGTACACGCCGCGACGTAGCGGGCAGAGACGCCTGAGTCCCCGGTTCGGCGGCCGGACCCGACGTGTCGCTCGCGCCGTGAGAGGGATCCGTTTGTTCCGGAAGCGCTTTTTTCAAGCTGCCCCCCGCCCGCGGGCGGTGCATAATCAGATTTTCACGCAAATCGTTTGGCAAATCCGGTTCCGTCCGCGACCCTTGTAGGGGCACAATGTTTCGGATTCCACGCACCTCCAACCCACACAGCGGTACTCAGACCAGTCGACTGCTCCACTGCGATGGAATCTCTTCTGCTGAGCGGACGAGACCAATCGGGTCGCCAGCGCGACTGAGGAATGCTATAGCGTCGATCTTGCCTCGGTACGCCTGAGTGGGCTTCTGCGTGAAGAAGGGGGTTGGCCTACCTTCTCCGATCCGGCGCTTCCTGCCCCTGCGCTTTCTGCGAACTGACTGTTTCTGCCGAATGACTACCCGCGATAAGCTCCAGTCGATTGCCATCAATCTCTGGTGGAGCTGGAATTCGAAGGCTCGTTCCCTTTTCCGTCGTCTCAACCCGGAGGTGTTTCGCACCTCGGGCAACAATCCGCAGGCCGCCCTCACCCTGGCCGATGACGACGTGCTCGACGATCCAGACTTTCAGGAGGAGGTCGACGCAGTGTACGACCAGTTCATGGACTACATGGATCGGGACTCGGAACTGGAGAATCCCCCCGACACGGCCTACTTCTGTATGGAGTACGGCCTCCACGAGAGCATTCCCCTCTACTCCGGCGGCCTTGGCGTCCTCGCCGGCGACCACGCAAAAGCGGCGTCGGACCTTGGACTGCCGTTCACGGGCATCGGGCTCTTTCTGCGCGAGGGCTACTTCCGGCAATCTTTCGACGCCAATGGGTGGCAGCAGGCCACCTATCCGGTGCTCGATCCGGCCAAGCATCCAATTTCCCTCGTCACCGGGCGCGGCGGCAGTGACCCGCTCACCGTCACGGTCCGCATCGCCACGCAGGCCGTTCAAATTCGGGCCTGGAAGCTGGCGCTCGGCCAGACGGACCTGTATCTGCTCGACACCGACTTCGACGCCAATCCGGAGGAGTTTCGCCCGCTGACGCGACGCCTCTATCAAGGGGGCGACCACGAACGCATCCGGCAGGAGCTCATCCTCGGCATCGGCGGGGTTCGCATGCTCCGGGCGCTCGGGGTGGACCCGGACGTGTACCACGCCAACGAGGGCCACTGTGCGTTCCTGATGCTGGAGCTGCTGAACGAGCGGCTCCACGAGGGGGACACGCTCGAAGAGGCCGAAGAGTGGGTCCGGGAGCGGAGCCTCTTCACCACGCACACGCCGGTGATGGCCGGCCACGACCACTTCGATCCCGACCTCTTCACGGAGGCGATGGCGGGCTTTCGGGACCGGATTAACCTGAGCAACCACGAGCTTCTCAGCTACGGCCGCGTACATCCGGAGGACGTTGACGAGACGTTTACGATGACGGTCCTGGGGCTCAAGCTGTCGCGCGCGGCCAACGGCGTGTCGAAGCTCAACGGGTACGTGGCTCGTCAGCAGTGGGAGGACCTCTATCCGGACTGTTCGCTCGACGAGGTGCCCATCGATTCGATTACGAACGGCGTCCACCTGCCCACGTGGACGGCCGGTCCGGCCCGCGACTTTCTCGAGGACCACCTCGACGGCGACTTCACCGAGCGCCAGAATCCAGAAATCTGGAAGGGCCTCGACGACGTGGGCGACGAGGCGCTCTGGGACTATCGACGGTCGCTCCGCGAACGCCTGATCGAGTACGTCGAGGCGAAGGTGCGAAGCCAGACCTTGCCGATGCATCCCGACCTCGATCCCGAGGCGCTCACCATCGGCTTCGCTCGGCGCTTCGCCACCTACAAGCGCGCGCCCCTCATCTTTCGCGACAAGGCACGGGCCCGCACGCTCTTCACCGATGCGAACCGCCCCGTCCAGCTCCTCTATGCCGGCAAGGCGCACCCGGCCGACGACGGAGGCAAGCGGTTTATCCAGCGCATCTACGAGGTCAGCCAGATGCGGGGCTTCGAGGGGAAGGTCATCTTCCTGGAAGGCTACGACATGGAGATGGGCCGCATGCTCACCTCCGGCTGCGACGTGTGGCTCAACAACCCGCGCCGTCCCCTGGAGGCCTCCGGCACGAGCGGGCAAAAGGTGGCCGCGCACGGCGGCCTCAACCTGAGCGTGCTCGACGGCTGGTGGCCCG
>CAZSBW010000455.1:0-2894 GCA_964604815.1 uncultured Salinivenus sp.
GGGAGGCAGTGGAGGTCCTCATCGAGGAAATCGACGACCACCGGGACGTGACGGCTGTCTACACCACACTTGACGGGGCCGACCCGGAATAGAGGGTTCCAAACGGCGGCGGCTCCCTGCTTCAGCCCGACGGAAGTGCCCGGAACGAAGGGGCGAGAGGAAGCGTGGGCGCATGGGGACGTTGCCGACGACGTCGGCCCCCGACACGATCCCCGTGACCGGAGCGGCCCCCGATCCCGACCCTCGGGGAAGAACGTGTCGGCTCCTCATACGGAATCCGTTCGATACTGTCGGGACGCTTGAGAAGACGGCCCTCCCGGACGTACGGAGCTTCACCTAAACGTTCCAACGTAGAACGGTGAACGTTAGAACATTATGAAGAGGCAAAATCGATCACTCGGGTAAGCATCCCCGTTTCGCAAGCAGACATTTCGAACTGGGAACGGTATCATACGTCCGTTCTCTGCCTCCCATTTTTCCATACGCAGTGCCATGCGCATCCTCGGCATCGACCCCAGCTCTCGCGCCACCGGCTACGGGATCATCGACGGTACCGACGAGACGCTCGTGGTCGCGGACGTCCTCCGCCTCGACGGCACCGAGGACCACCCCGAACGCCTGAAGCAAATCTACGACCGGCTCACCGAGCTCATCGAGACGCACGAGCCCGAGGCGTTTTCTATTGAGATGCCGGTGTACGGCGAAAACCCGCAGTCGATGCTGAAGCTAGGCCGGGCGCAGGCGGCGGCCATGATGGCGGGGCTCAACGCGGACCTTCCGGTAGCGCAGTACACGCCGAAGGAAATCAAGAAGTCCGTCACAGGCAACGGCAACGCCTCGAAGAAGCAGGTCCGCTTCATGGTGCAGTCCATCCTCGGGACGGAGGCAGACGATCTGACGCACGACGCGGCCGACGCCCTCGCCACGGCCCTTTGCCACAACAATCGGGACGCTCACGGCGATTCCGAGTCCTACACCGGCTGGGCCAGCTTCGTCGACGCCAACCCCGACCGCGTGTCCGAGTGAAAGGCCGGAAATGGTGAGAGGCGACGCCGACAAGGACAATCCCACGCTGCGTTCCGGGCTCGTCAGGTGTGGTGGTAGCCGCGCTCGCGGTCGCGCACCCGGATGACCTCCTTGACCTCCTCCGCGTCGAGGGCGCCCGCGCTGAGCTCACAGGCGAGGTCGGCCATCTGTTCGGCCTTGTTGGGAGACTGTCGCCACTCCGGATGGGCTTGCTCGACGAGACTGACGAGAATGCGGAGGTACGGATAGCGCTCCTCCTTCGAGTCGATCTCGGCGATGGACTGGGCGAAAAGTTCGGCGTTGCGGCCGATCTGGCGATCGACCATTCGGGAATCGTACCGCATAGAAGGCACCTCGGAAAAAGTAGGTCGGGAAAAACGGAGCGTCACTAACGCACATTCCATGTCGGAGTTGCCTTCCCCCGGGCGAAAAAGTCGTAAGTCATCGGGGCGGTCACGCCAGTGAGGGGCACGCTCACGTGACGGCCGCAGTCAGTTGAATCGATTCATCGCGGTCGAGAGGTCCTCGCGCACCGTCGTGAGAACGGCGTCGGTCGCATCGTCGACGGCGTCCGCGATGAGGGGTTTTTGATCGGGGGTGAAAGACGCAAGGACGTAGTCTACCTGCCTGCCCTTCGGGAAGTCGCTCCCAATGCCGATGCGCAGGCGAGGGAACTGCGTCGTGCCAAGTCGCTCGGCTACGTGCTGGAGGCCGTTGTGACCGCCGCTGCTGCCTTCGGGGCGCAGCCGGATGGTGCCAACGGGCAAATTGAGGTCGTCCACCACGACCAGAAGGTCGCCCGGGGAGCAATTGTTGTACTCGGAGAGCGGAGCCACCGCCTCTCCGCTTCGGTTCATGTAGGTGAGGGGTTTCGCCAGGCCAATCTTCTGTTCGTCATAGTGGGTCCATCCGACCAGCGCGTTGTGTTCACGGGAAAACGACGACACATGCAGCCGATTGGCAAGGGCATCGATGACGCGGTATCCAACGTTGTGACGCGTGTCCTCGTATTTGGGGCCGGGATTGCCGAGCCCGACGGTGAGACGAGCGGGTGAACCCATGGGGGGGGAGCGGTGTGCAAAAAAAGAAGGGCGACCGTCGCGGCCGCCCTCGGGAGAGTCGAAACGTTGAATTCCTGTGGGGGGTCACCTACTCCTCCACAGGCGGTTCTTCCGCGCCCTCTGCGCCTTCTTCGCCTTCTTCTTCCTCGGCCTCTTCGGCGGCGGCCTCGAGTTCGGCGAGTTCCTCGTCGGACAGTTCGGCTTTTTCCTCCTCGGTGAGGTCTTCGAGCGTGACTTCTTCCTCCTCCTCTTCCTCGGCCTCCGGCGTCGGCGCGGTCTCGATGTGGGGCGCGACGACCGTGACGAGTGTCTGGTCGGGGGGCATCCCGATCTTGTATCCGACGTCCAGGTCGTACACGTGGACCGAGTCCCCGATTGCCAGGTCTTCGATCGGAATCTCAATCTGGGCGGGGATATTCTCGGGAAGGACCGAGATTTCCAGCTCTCGCACGATCATCTGGGTGTCGCCCCCATTTTTCTGGCCGAGGGGCACACCCTCGAAGTGGATGGGCACCGTGAGCGTAACCTCGCGGCCCGGCTTCAGGGCCTGGAAGTCGGCGTGAAGGGGCCGGTCCGTGATCGGGTGCAGATCGTAATCCTTCAGGATGCAGTTGTGCGTCTCGCCGTCCAGCTCGACCTCGGCGACGGGGGCCGTCCGCCCGTAGATCAGCTTGTGCATGGCGCTGATCGGCACCTGGAGCGGGGTCGACTCCACGGCGGGGCCGTAGAGGATGCACGGGACTCGGTCTTTTTCGCGGATGTCGCGCGCGGCCTTCGAGCCGGTCTCGCGCGGCTGGGCTTCGATGA